>NZ_JNIR01000001.1:1263750-1566562 GCF_000702605.1 Exiguobacterium acetylicum DSM 20416
TAAAAATCGTTCACAAATCAAATTCATCGTTTGTTGCATCATATTCTCCATTTCGTTCGTTCCAACCGATCCGTGAAATGCTACACTAGTTCTGCATGATTTCATTGAACACGAAGGAAGGTTTTTAGTATGAAACAAATTCATCACATCTGTATTCAGACAACGGATTATGCTGCGTCTAAACAATTTTATGAACAGCTTGGGTTCTCACTCGTTCAAGAGTCGCCTGGTTTTCACGACCGCGCCTTTAACAGCTGGTTACGTCTCGGTGACTTCTATATCGAATTGCAAACACCCAAATCGGGTCAGCCGTTCACCGATTATACGAAGCAAGCAGCGGGTCCCGTCCATTTCGCACTTTACGTTGACGACTTGCAAGAAGAAGTAGCACGCCTCGAACGACTCGGGATGCCTTTCCTACCGAAACACGGCGGAAACATCTACTTCGTCGTCGATGGTCATCTCAGCAAATTAAAAGCACCCGAAGGAACAATCATCGAGTTACGGGATACGTTTGCGATTCATGGTTGAATCTTGAAAATATCTTTATTAATGATTTTTTTATGAAAGAATCCCAATCATAAGTAAAAAGCTAACGATTTGTAATCTAAGCATTTCTAGATCCACGTCGTTAGCTATACTTTTATTTGATTTTAATATGTTTTTGATTTTCTATAAAGGCACCATTTGATGCAATTACTTTTTTATACCAATCAAATGACGCCTTTTTTTGTCTTCGATTCGTTCCACTGCCATCATCATGACGATCTACATAGATATAGCCATACCGTTTTGCATATTCTCCGGAAGAAGCACTAACGAGGTCAATACAGCCCCAACTCGTGTAACCGATAAGTTCTACACCGTCTTGTATCGATTCGTACATTGCGCGTATGTGATCTGTTAAATAAGCAATTCGATAGTCATCTTGAATGTTTCCTTCACCATCCAATTCATCAAATGCCCCTAAGCCATTTTCGACGATGAATAATGGGAGTTGATAACGGTCATATAACTGATTCGCCGTTAAACGGAGTCCTTTCGGATCAATCGTCCATCCCCATTCCGATTGATTCAAATATGGATTTTTAACAGTCGGGAACACATTTCCCGCCGTCATCTTATCTAATATTTCTGGATCAGTACTGATACAGCGACTCGAATAATAACTAAAACCAATAAAGTCCACTGTGTGGTTGCGTAATAGTTCAATATCACCTGGTTCCATCTGAATTTCAATTCCAGCATCTTTCAATTGTCTTAATGCATAACCAGGATAGGCACCGCGAGCTTGTACATCAATGAAGAAGAAATTCTCACGATCACGTTCCATCGCTTTTTCGACGTCATCTGGGTTACAGGTATAAGGATATGTCATAGCTGCTGCCAACATACATCCAACCTGAAGATCCGGATTAATCGTATGAGCAATTTCTACGGCACGCGCACTCGCCACCAACTGATGATGTGCTGCTTGATACTGAATTTGTTTCCGGTTCTCTCCCTCAGCAAATACTAACCCAGCTCCCATATAGGGAAGATGGAACATCATATTAATTTCATTGAAAGTCATCCAATAGCGTACTTTCGAATGATAACGGGATACAATCGTCTCAACATATCGTTCGAAGAATGTAACCATCTTTCGATTGCGCCAACTTCCGTAATGCTCTACTAAATGAACGGGGACATCAAAATGCGCCATCGTGACAACCGGTTCAATTCCATATTTTAATAATTCATCGAACACATCATCGTAAAACTTCAATCCTTGTTCGTTTGGTTGCTCTTCATCACCATTTGGAAAGATACGCGCCCATGAAATCGATAGACGAAGTGCTTTAAATCCCATTTCAGCGAATAACGCAATATCTTCCTTATAGCGATGATAAAAATCAATCGCATCATGGGATGGATAAGTTAGTTCTGGGAGCGGCTCATAATGTGATAAGTCTCCTTTCATGACGGCTCTTCGAGTTGACCCATTAGGAATTAAATCAACGGAAGATAATCCCTTTCCATCGGATAAATAGGCACCTTCTGCTTGATTGGCAGCAATAGCGCCACCCCATAAAAAGTTTTTTGGAAATTGCATCGTCTCATCCTTTCTTATGCAAAAGCAGGTTTATTGTATTCACTTACTGAAATTTGATCTTGGTCAATCGTAATGTGTCGTTCTTCTGATAAATTCGTGAAAATTACAGGTGTGATGATGTCATATCCTTCAGCTTGAATCGATTCAATATCAAAAGTAATCAATTCATCTCCTGGTTCGATTTTTTGGTCTTGTGTGACGTGTAATTCAAAGTGAGTTCCATCTAAGCGCACCGTATCGATCCCAACATGAATGAGGATTTCTATTCCGTCCTCTGATCGAATACCGATTGCATGCTTGCTTGCGAATACAGCAGTTACTTGACCTGCAACTGGGGAGACTACTTTTCCTTCAGTTGGAATGACTGCAAAACCTTGTCCCATTGTTCCACTCGCAAACACACTATCCGGAACTTTTTCAAGAGACACGATTTGACCTGACACGGGGCTTGGAATCGTCATGTCTGTTGATGGATGAACATTTTTTTCTGCTTCTTTTTCAATCGGGTCATCTTCAAATCCAAGAATGTATGTTAAGACCATCGATAAAAAGAATGAGACAGCAACACCAATCAACAACCCGTAAAATGCTGTCATACTATCTCCAATGAAGACGGGTAATGTCAATAATCCCGGAGGACCAGAAGCTACCGCTACACTTCCAAAATATCCTACAATTCCTCCACCTACTGCTGCACTAATGACCGCTGCAATGAAAGGGCGCTTTAAGCGTAAAGTAACTCCATATACGGCTGGCTCTGTAATACCGAATAATGCGGTAATTCCCGTAGATCCTGCTAATGTCTTTAACTTTTTATTTTTTGAACGAAGCATGACACCGAATGAAGCTCCTGCCTGTGCAAAAATTGCTGGAGCAGTTGCTGGTTTGATATAGTCATATCCTTTAGTCGCAATGTTATTGATGAAAATCGGAACGACTCCCCAGTGAATACCGAAAATGACAAGGACTTGCCATACACCAGCAATAAACGCCCCTGCTAAAATTGGGTTAAATGCTAATACCTTTAAAATGAACGCAGCAATCAAGTCGCCTGACGTGACGCCGATTGGTCCAAACACGATTAATGTCAATGGAACGATTGTAATGAGAGCAATCAAAGGTGTAACAAAATTTTTAACACTCTCATGGATATGTCGATTGAAGAATTTTTCAACATAACTCATAACCCAAACGGCAAGAATGATTGGAATGACCGTAGAGGTATATGACATCATCGTCACGGGTATACCGAAGAATGTCGTCGCGACTGCATCCGTCTTCAGTTGAATGATTGTCGGATAGATCAAGGCACCTGCTACTGTCATGGCAACAAATTGATTCGCACCAAACTTCCGCGCTGATGTAACCGCTAACAAAATAGGTAAAAAGTAAAAGAGACTATCCGCTGTAGCATTTAAAATAATATACGTAGTTTCAGTAGGAATTAACCAACCTGCATTCGTCGCAATCGCAAGTAACCCCTTTAAGATACCAGCTCCCGCCATGACACCAAGCAATGGCGTAAAGATACTTGAAATAATATCGATTGCTCGACCAAAAATGTTTCCTTTTTCATTTATCTCACTAGTGTCTGTTGACTCCTCCATCAGCTTTGTTTGTTTCCCAATTGCTTGATATACCTCAGGTACTGTATTTCCGACAACGACCTGAAATTGCCCTCCGCTCTCTTTTACTGCAATGACACCTTCTAGTTTTTCAAGTTTTAATTTATCAGCCTTTATTTTGTCTTTAAGTACGAAACGTAGACGGGTCGCACAATGAACAAGTGAACTAACGTTTTGTTCGCCTCCGACAGATTCAATGATTTCTTTTGCCAATTGATCGTATTTCATAAGACACCTCCATAGTTGATAGACACAAAAAGAAACCCAGATGAGAACAAGTAACGTATTTCATGAAAATACGTTTTGTTTCACCTAGGTTTCGCCTGCTTGACCAGTAACAATCCCTTTAAATATATTTATTAAACATATAATAACAATTATACATTTATATGTCAATCCTTCTTTTTTTCTTTGATTAACCTTGTGATATGAACCGTTAGGTACAGTTTCTCTTCATCCGTCAACCGATAATCATATTTTGTCTGAATAAAGGTAGCGATTTTTTCAGTGCAGACATAGGACTTTGGATATTGCATTTTCACTAGATCGAAAAGCGCACTCTCATCTCCTTCGTATTCGGTTCGTGACACGAGTCGTTGTGCAAAAAATTTAAGGTGAGTAACAAAACGATGATAGGCGAGAGCATTCTCATCCCATTCTAATGCAAAGTGGTATTTTACGAGATTTAATACTTCTTGAATGACTTTTGTCATTGAGACGATGTTCGGCATCTCTTCGTTTAATTCAGCATTCACGATGTGAAGTGCAATATAGGCTGCTTCGTCTTCAGGTAATATGATATTGAATTTTTCTTCAACTAGTTCAAGTGCTTGCAGACCAACACTAAACTCATCTTGATATAAACGTTTAATCTCCCAAAGCAATACATTTTTGATCTCTAAACCTTTTTCATGACGTTCTAATGCAAAATGTAAATGATCGGCAAGAGCGATATAGACAAGTTCATTGAGTTTTTTTCCAAGCGTCAATTTAGCAATCGTTACGATATCATCAGTCAAGACGATGATTTCTTCAGGAATTTCTTGAAGTAGTAATTTAAATCGTTCATGATTGCCAGCATCATCGAGATAAAAGACTTTTTCAACATCGGAGGCTAATATCGCCTGCCCTGAATTCCGTTTAAATCCGATCCCCTTCCCCATGACGACTCGCTCACGCCCTGCTTCGTCAAATACACTGATGACATTGTTGTTGAAAATTTGATGAATGATCATCGGTGACCTCCTTCCAAATCGAAAAAATAGAAAAACCCAAATCAAACGTCACTCACGGTTCCAGTGATCGCTGATTTGGGTTTCGCCTGCTTGACCAGTAACAATCCCTATTCCATTACATTCTATACCATTTTTGATAACGGTTACAAGCATCATTTTTATAAACATTTAATTCTTCACATCTTTCGATTCACGTACAGCAATACAAGCGGAAAGAATAAAAGTTGTCCTCCTAATGCTAGTAACAGAGCAAATTGAATGTCTTGAATGATCGACAGATTAACGAGTACCAAGATTAAAAAAAGATATCCGATACTTACGAGATAAGCGATATGTCCACTACGGATTTTAACCGCTCCTTGGCGCTCATCATACGGTTCCGTTGGCGAGAATACCGTTCCTGTGATACGTGACGTGACACCTGCTAAAACAAGGATGATTCCGAGTGTTTTAGCCGCTGGATCCGTCATTGTTAAGTAAAGACCCGCTCCAATTAAAATGATGTCTAAGAACACATTGACTCGCTTCATGCTGTTCCCTCCTCGCTCGTTCGATTCGGTGTAAAAATTTCTTCGATTCGCCGCTCAAATAGATCAGCTAGTGTAAACGCGAGGTCGAGTGACGGATTATACCGCTCTTTTTCAATGGAAATGACCGTCTGACGCGACACATTCAATCGTTTTGCCAGTTCGCCTTGCGACCAGCCACGTTCTTCGCGCATCTCTCTGACCTTATTTTTCATGATCCCACCTCACTCTTCCACTATATGTAAATAACACACTACCTGTCAAGTTTCCTTTACATTCATTTTATACGTTCCCACATGATATATCGCTCATCGCTCCCGACCTGCATCAATCCCACTTTTTCGAGTACTCGGATCGATGCTTGATTCGTCGACTCCGTCTTCGCAAGTACTCCTGTCACTTCCGTTTGTTCGAACGCCCATTCGATCAATGCTTGAACTGCTTCCGTCGCAAACCCTTGATTGAGATACGCTGGTAACAGACCATAACCGATTTCGACCGCTTGTCGTATGTCCGGCTTCCCCTTGAATCCGATATCCCCGATTACTTGACTATCCTTTGTCATGACGAGCCAGCTGCCCCAGTATAGTAGCGAGGGATCTGACGCTATTGACATCAAATGATGCTGAACTTCCGGTCCGTTATCGTAGTGCTGTTGTTGTAAACGTGTCACGTCATTCGCTGTACATGGATGAATCGTCAATCGCTTTGTTTGAAGGGTTATCATTACTTTGTCTCCTTTTTTATGTTTGCCACCACTGTTGTAGGTAACGTTGGATATACCAACAAACGATAAAAAGACTTGTTGCACCGAGTATACTGTAAAAAATAGGAATCCCTAAGCGGATCAATCCATATAAGACGGCAAGCAATAAGAACGTCGCTGGTAATCCGAGTAACACACTCTTTAAGAATGTACTCAGTTCTGCCCGTTCACTTCCCTGTTTAACGAGCCAGGCAAAGCTAATCAGACTGACGACGGGCAATGCAGACAACACACCACCCAGTGACGGTGAACGCCGGGCGACTTCGGTAACAAGACCAATGACTAGTGCGCTCGAAAACACCTTAACGAGAAAAGCAGTCATCTGCCGCCTCCCGCAACAATCGAAACGCCTGTTCAATCGCCTGTTGGTCTGTTTTTGACATCGTAGCAAGGACTTGATTTAACCGTTCAGGATCAAGTTCCGTATGACGACGAACAATTATATCCCCCATGTCTGTCAAACCAATCGTCACTTGGCGTTGGTCTTCTGGATTCCGTTTTTTTTCGATATAGCCTAATCTGTCCAACTTTTTGACGTGCTCGGACGTCGTATTATGTGAGAGGCGAAATGCCTCGGCAATCTGCTTGATCGTCGGATTCACCGCAAATTGAATGTATTGCAAAATACGCACACTTTGGTGAGACAGGTTTTCTTCGAACCGTGGATGTAATTGATAATAAATTTTTGCAAAATCAGCTGAAATCATGATGCTCCCCCCTTATATCGTATAATTCGAATATATCGTAAAACACGATATATTAACAGAGAAAGAGATGTGTTTCATGAAAAAAACGTTAGCTACTATCGTATTGGTCATTCTTTTTCTCAGTGGATGCTTAGCGGAGACGACGATGACAACGACGGACCTCATCGCGGCGGATGCCATTAAACAAGATCAAGACGTCATCCGCTTGAACGATCGCGTGTATCGACTAGATCAGGTCGTAACCGTCTCGATTCTTTCTTTGACTCCTGGTCCACATGTTCAAAAAATAGCATCCGAAAAGACGCTCAAGGACGGCATGGCAACTCGTCTTAATAGCGATACGGTCATCTATCAAGAAAAAGATGATACGATGTTTTTATATGTGCAGCGAAACAAGAAGTGGTATCGCTATCAATCCATTCCTGAAGGATGAGGAGGAAGACAGATGCAGTATCCAACGACATTGGGCACGAAAAATGGCTACATCCACAATCCGACTTCCGCTGAAGCGATTCCTGTCCGTTATCGTGCCGTGATTCGAGACGTCGTCGCCTATGTACAAACCTTATCCGTGTTTCATGGCGTGTACTTGTATGGAAGCGTCGCAAAAGGAACGGCGCGTCCCTTTGAATCCGACCTCGATTTTACACTGATTTTGACAGAGCCGTTGACGGAAGAAGAACACATGCAGTTAGATAAACGGACGGAACACTGGTTGACGGACTATCCATTCGTCACCAAAATCGATTATGACATCGGTCTGCTTGACAACGTCATACGGGACGACGAAGTTCTTCGCTGGGGCGTCTGGTTGAAATCCGTCAACTTGTTTTTGGCAGGCGAAAATCTCCAAAGTCGATTTCCATCCCTTCGTCCGACACGCGCTCTTGGCTTCGCGTTAAACAGTGGAGTATGTGAGCAGTTGAAAACGGATTTATTTCTCTTAGAAACCGGTCAGGTCGCTCTGCTTCATTCCAAATCGATCGTGAAACGGATTATTCGGAGCACCTATCACCTTATTCTAGAAGACGATCAAAGCTTCGTGCATGACCTAGAGACACTCCGCCCGATCCTGCTTCATTATTTCCCTGACGAACCGCGCTTTTTGTCACTGTTCACCACATACGATACACACCAAATCATTTCGATAGAGGATGTCCACTACTTTGTAGATTGGTTCATGTCTCGAATGCCGGACGAATCAATCCTTTAATCGAAACAGACCAGTCCACAGTCCAGCATGACCAAATAATGCCTCTGGATTGTCGACGGGTTTCATTTCCGTTAGTTCGATGACGTCGAATGCATCGAATATGGCGAGTAACCACTCTTTCGTATAGCCGAGTCCGCCTTGGAGACTGTTTTCTTGATAGACCTCCCAGTCCGTCAACGTCGCCCCGCCAAGCGGACCGCCCGCAACAAAACACGTCAATCCGAAATATCCTCCTGGCCGCAACATCTCTTTTATTCGCGTCACGTAGGTCAAACGTCGATGTGGCGCCATATGATGAAAACAGCCGGAATCGTAAATGAAATCATATGTATTCTGTTCGGTCGTCTCTAGAAAATCTTGTTTTCGAAACGCAACATGCGCTCCAGCCTGTTGTGCTTGTTCTGTTGACCAGTCTAACGCGGTTGCTGAAAGATCGAGTCCCGTCACCGAAAAACCGTGTGTTGCGAGGTAGATCGCGTTACGTCCCGGTCCTGTCCCGAGATCTAACGCGTCACCCGGTGAGAGCCATCCCTGTTCGATATAGCGAACTAAGTTCTCGTCAGGGATGTTCTTAAAAAACGGAACCGGTTTCGTACGATCTTCATAAAATTTGTCCCAAAATGGTTCCGGTTCACGCAATCGCGCGTCGAGCATCTTTAAAATATCCTCCATCGTATCAATCGTCTGTGGTTCTGTCATTGATCAGTTCTCCCTCTTTTCTTCTATAATAATGTATTCGTGTTTCCCTACTGATTTCCCTGTATTTCTCGGATAGAAATGCGCTATTTTTCTTACCTTACGATATTGTTAGTATGTTCTTGAAATCTCTCATGCTACACTAGCCTGTAATTGAAACAACCATTCAAAAGGGAGATATCTTGCATGCGTCAACATCCGACTTCCACTTCCACCTTAGCAACGGATGAGAAGATCATCCGCTTGATTCAAGGTCTTCATCAAATGCACCATTCACCTATGAAAGCTACCCATTATCAAAAGTTAGCAGCTCAACTTCCTTATCCTTCGCTTGAAGAGATCAATGCCCGATTCGGTTCGTGGGCACACCTGTTAGAACGAGCGGGAATCGTCAAGACTTCCCATTTATCGACGAAAGAACGCATGACGTTGAACCGTCCCGCTGCGGTCAAGCGAACGAAACGGTGGTCGATCGAAGAAAGCGTCGCTTTTTATGTCGCACAGAAAGGAACGAACATGACGATTCGCTCCTACACGGAATTGCGGGATCTACATCCGGAGATGTTAAGTGCCAATACGATCATTCGTCGGTTCGGTACATGGAAAAATGCCTTAACACACTTCGACCTCACCTCGAACGGCTTCTTCACAGATCAAGACTGCTTAGACGCTCTTGAACAAGCTGCAGCCACGCATGGACCACTTCTGACGAGTCAACAATATGCCAAGTGGGCGCGTGCGCACCAAGCACCTTCACTGACGTTGTTGATTGAACGTTTCTCCAGTTGGCGCGAAGCCTTGCGTCGTCTCGAGATCGAATAAAAAGGATCGTGCCCGCTGATTGATTCGACGGGACACGATCCTTTTTGATTATTGTTTTGGCAATCGCAGGAGCTCATGTTCCGCTTCTTCAGCGCATTTACGTAACGTATAGATCGACTGCTTCTTATCGCTTGTCTTGTTGAGTTGCTGACAGATTTCGTTTTTACGATCATCGTCTGTCGTACCGAACTGATCACGCGATGAATCGGACGTGTATTGATACGACTTACCATCATACTTGACATCATACAAAATCGGGTCTCCTTCAGTCGTAAACGCCGTGATGCGAATCTGATCCGATTTGCCTTGCGTTGACTTTTTCAAAAAGGACTCGAATCGGTCTCTGTTCGTAACATCCTTCTGGACAATGATGTCGCCATTCTTCTTCTCCTCTTCCATCGTATATTTTCCGAAACCAGCTAAACAAAGCAGACATACCACAAGACAGAGCTTTCGCATCACTCACCGACTCCTTCTCACTATTTCGCTAATAGACGATCGAGGCGATACAGTTGCGACGTAAAGCCCTCCTTCATCCCCATACCGAGCACTTCTTGCACAGCTTCTTCTGTCTCATAGGTCGACTCGAAGACGATCAACGTCGTCTCCCCATGATCAATGAATGTCGTGACATTCTCGCTTCCTGGTAAATGTTCAGAGATCACCCCTGACGCGTCTGAGAAGTAATCGGCATGACTATACGTGTTCGGAGCATCGATGTTTCTGAAAATCGCTTTCCCCCACGACTCCATGCCGTAAAAGTCACCTTGCGCCGGATCAACACAGCGCATGCAATAATGCCACATACCACCCGGTTGAAATTCGAACGTCTTGATCGCTGTCTCCCAGCCTTCCGGTCCCCACCACGCTTCAAGCTGTTCTTTTTCCGTAAATGCGGCAAAGACGCTATCTCGCGGCGCTTCACACGTCCATTCCATTCGTAGCGTCTTCCCCTCAATCGAAGTCTTCAATTCCTTTTTCATTCGTCCCGTCTCCCTTCACGTTCGACTGAATCTGCTTCAAATGTGCGTCTAAACGATGCATGCGGGCCTCCATTTGCGCTAGCGAGTTGCTCCATATGACGAGTTCTCGAAACGCTTCTGGACGAAGACTGTACAAGCGACGATTCGCCTGTCGTTCGACAGTGATCAGTTCCGCGTCAAGCAACAGCTTCAAATGCTTCGAGGTTTGCGGTTGGCGTAACTGTAATTGTTCAGCTAACTCATTGACGGAGCGAGGACCGTTTCGTAACGCTTCGATCAGTTGGAGCCGTGTCGCGTCTCCGAGTGCTGAGAATCGTATTGGTATCCGATCGTTCATATCCGTTCACCTCTTTATTTTATATATTCCCAATTTGGAATATTCTAAACTAAGAATATAAAAAATGCAAAATGATTGTCAGATGCGTTCAAATGACGTACGTTCTAAACAACCTGTATGAAAAGAGCGTGAACCAATGAAGACCGAATGGATGGAGGCATTCCTCGTCACCGCGGAGACCGGCAGCCTGACGAAAGCAAGCGAAGTATTGCATATGACGCAACCGGCGTTAAGTAAACAAATCAAAAGTCTTGAGAGTGCGCTTGATGTCTCTTTGTTACACCGATCGGCACATGGTGTCACGTTGACGCCAGCAGGCGAAATCGTCTTTGAAGAGAGTCGTGAACTGATTGATCGGATCGATCAGATGAAACGACGGATCGGTACGATCGACGAACGGACGACCTTAACGCTCGGATCATGGCCAAGCGTCGCGATGACGTATCTCCCGCGTCACGTCTCGCGTCAAGCAACAGCACCAGATCTCAAGTTGAAGACGGCGCATACGACGATCGATTTGATGCAAGGTCTTGAAGAACGCCGATACGATGCTGTCTTACTCGACGATCGTCACCATGTCCATCCGTATCATACGACCCATTTGTATACGGAGAACTTTTTACTTTATGTCCATCAAGACGATGAACGATTCACAGGCTGTACGTCTGTGGCGTTTGAGCAAATTCGTGACGCCTCTTTCTTGTCGCTTCCGATCGATTGCGATTCGACGAACATCCTAAAGGACGCGTTCATCGAGCGAGGTGCTGTCTATCAATCAGAAAACGAGATGGAATTCGGATCAAGCGTCCTCGGTTTCATCCGTGCAGGACTTGGTATCGCTCTATTGCCGGAGATTTTCCAAGATGGACTGTCCCCTGAAATCAAGACGTTACCGGTCGACGGGTTTGATGTCGTCCGCGAATTGTCACTCGTCTCACGAGACGCCTCCCATCATGCGATCCTGCTTGATTTACTCGGTCAGTCGCGCTGAAGGTGCACTTGTAGTTCATGTCTCAAATCATCGACCTGATCTTGTGAAATCGCCGAGTCCGGTGTCTCACCGTACCGGACAAGATGATAGATCGATGGATCGAGCGTGACATCAATCCGCTGTAACCATTCGCCGACCGTCTCTTCGGAGCGGCGGCGTTTTTGTCGTGTCAGTTGCCGATCGAACGTTTGTAACAGACGGCGAATCTCTGACTCTGATTCTTCACCAACAAGTGTTTGTCGTGTGGAACGATTTGGGGAAAAGACCGGCGGCGGCTCCATTAAATCGTCGATTACATTCTCTCGTCTGCGTCGTATTCGCAAACGCTTCAAGAAGTAACGCACACTGAAGAGGACGATTAGTAGTATGGCAAGACCGACGACACTGTAAAAGGTAACAACTCCTAATGCATCCTTATCCGCAAATTCCCCGCTTTGGGTGTCGATTTTTTGTTTGGTCGGTTTCCTTTCTTCCTTTCCGCCTCCATCAACCATAAATCGGGCTTGATAGGTTGCCGGATCATAAAAGAAATAACGATAGACTTCCGTACCGACCAGTTGAATAGCAGCAAGGCTTACGATTGCTATACATAATGTCACAACTAACCCACGCTTCATCCCATCCCTCCTTTTCAATATTTTACCATCCCTATTCTGCCACGGAGTGATTTTTCTTTCTTTTCAGTCAATTTTTCATTAGAGTAAGTGGTGACTCTCATTAAAAGGACGTGACATCATGTATCTTCCAAGTTTTTCGTTAACTGATCAGACGTTTCTCATCACAGGAGCTGGGCGAGGCATCGGACGCGCGCTCGCCATCGGGATGGCAGAAGCCGGTGCGAACATCATTCTCGTCGCGCGGACGGAACGGGATTTGAAGGAGACGGCACAAGAAATCGAACGACTCGGTCGAACGGCTTACATATTCCCGTGCGACATCACTGACCGGAAACAAGTCGTCGAGACGGTGACTCGGGCTTATGAACAAGTGCCGCAGATCGACGGGCTCGTCAACAATGCTGGGATGAACATTCGTTCGAAGGCACTCGATGTAACAGAAGACGAGTGGGAAACGATCCAACAGACTAATCTGAAATCCGCTTTCTTTTTCGCTCAAGAAGTCGGTAAACGGATGCAGGAGACAGGTGGAAGCATTCTGAATATCGCCTCGGTTGCTGGTCACGTCGCCTTACGGACCGGCGTCGTATATGCGACGACGAAAGCAGCGATGATTCAGATGACGAAAGTACTGGCGCTTGAATGGGGACCACGAAACATTCGCGTCAATGCGATCGGACCGTGGTATTTTAAGACACCATTAACGGAACCATTGCTGAAAGATTCTACATACCTGCAAGAGATCGTTGACGTGACACCACTCGGGCGGGTCGGTGAATTAGAAGAACTGGTTGGACCAGCCGTCTTCTTATCGTCTGCCGCTGCCCGTTACGTGACCGGGCAAACGCTTTATGTCGATGGTGGGATGACGATTAAAGGTTTTTAAGACAGAAGAAGACGGATGCGCATCTGCCCATCCGTCTTCTCGTATCTGAAAGGAGCTTCATCATGTCAAAACGTATTGCACTCGTCACTGGTGGCTCCCGTGGCGCCGGACGTGGCATCGCCTATGCCTTAGGTGACGCCGGAATGATCGTTTACGTCACGGGACGAAGTACGAATGAACAGACGACGGATCATCGAAGCGAAACGATCGAAGAGACGGCTGCTGGTGTCACGGTACGCGGCGGACTTGGCATCCCCATCGTTTGTGACCATACGAGTCTTGACGATATCGATCGTCTCATTCAGCAGATCCAGCACCGACATGGTCGAATCGATCTCCTCGTCAATTGTGTGTTCGATGGTTCGGAAAGCCATTTACCGTCTGGAACCGGACGACGGTTTTGGGAGCGACCACCGGAGCATTGGGACGCGATGATGTCTGCCGGACCAAAAGCGTATTTGTGGACGATTCGGGCCGCGATGCCATTACTGCAACAAAGTCCAGCCGCACTCGTCATCAATTTGACGTCATTCGCTCCAGATCAGGTTGCAGGAAACCTCTACTATGATTTGGCAATGCAAACAATTAATCGGATGACGTACGTCATGGCGCAAGAGCTGACTCAAACGAATATCTCTGTCATCGCGCTCTGCCCCGGTTTCATGCGAACGGAACGGGTTGTCGATGCCGGTTTCGCGAGTGCCACGACTGAATCGACGACCTATATCGGACGAGCCGTTACAGCGCTGATGGCGGATGAAGATGTTAGACGTTATTCTGGACAAGCCGTCTTCGTTGCCGATCTCGCGAAGACCTATCAATTTACGGATCAGGACGGAACGCAGCCACTACCGTTTTAATTTCTTTAATCGATGATTTCAAATAGTTTTCGATCACTCACTTCCGTTCCGGTCGTACTGAATCAAAGACCTCTTTCGCATCAAAGAATGGATCGAGTACGCTCGTCTTTCCAGCAACGGCTTGGCGTAAACGAATCCCATCAACGTTGATCCGGGCTTGGCGGAAGTAGTCGGGACCAATTTGCTTCCACGCATGTTGACTCGCATCGACATTGAAGAAATACCGGAACCCGCTATCGATGAGCAAACGATATTTCTCACCCGAATAATCGTGCCAATCCCCGACATCACTGCCGTAAGGATAAATCAGTTGCGGCGTTTTTCCAATCAGCGGGGCAACGTCCTGTTTGTAGCGTTTAAGATCCGCGCGGATCGTCGCGACTGATTCTTTTCCGACCCAAATATGTCCGTACGTATGACTCGCGAACTGCCAGCCGTCCTTGTTTAATGCGACGGCGGTCTGCTTCGCTTGTTTTCGTGCCGTTTCGACCTTTTCATTGTGCCCATATTGATTGTAAGAAGAACGATACCCGAGCACTCCGTTATAGCCTGTGATGCCGAGCAACCCTTTCGCGCCTTTATACGAAAAGTCAGGATGAGACTGGACGAACGCATCGACGATTGGTACGAGATCATAGGCGCCGTCGGGCTTTCCGACCATCGTGTTGACGATTTTGCCATCCTTCACTTTTAAATTCTTCGCAAATCCATCCCCTTCCATGTATTCGTAATAATTGACGTCATCCTGCGAGAGCACGAGCGGATGTTTTCCTTTTGGTAAACGAACCGGTGTCTCGACAATCTTTCCGTTCGCTTCTTTTGCTAAATCCGTCGGTCGGACGAGTACGTAATCGTTTTTATACAATGCATCCAAAATTCGTTCGAACTCCTGTTGCGTCACCATATAATCGTCGTATCCCGCCTCCTTGCGGTCGCCGTCAAACGCTTGTTTTGGATCAGCAATCAGTGAATGGAAAAAGAGATGTGGCACAGGTTTCGTCACAGGCAGGAGCGCCTGCTTTTTCTGTTCGTATTCTTCCGTTTTCAGATTCGTCTCTTTTGCGCGGACGGGTTTCAACACTTTGATCGCCCGGTCATAATCGTACTGGGCAGCGTAACGATCAGCACGCTGTATCGTCTTTTCTATGTATGCCTGTTGCGAAGCTTGTCTTTTTTGCTGTGACTCTCGTGTTTTTTCCGACTTTTTCTCGCTGACTTCGCTTTCCCCACATCCACTTAGTAGCAGACTCAGCGCCACACCGCCAATGATCCAGTTCCGTCTCATGTTTTTCGACTCCTTCATCAATTTTGACGTTTTCATCCCCCTCTATTCTAACTGTTCCCGATTGTTCAGTCGATTAACTACTTTTTTGAGTCATTCCGTTTCGTTATGACTGTCCATCCAAAGCGGAACTTCCGCTCACTCGTCTTGAGGTGTTTAATAAAGGACGTAATGAAATTCACGGAGGTGCAACAAGATGATTGAAAAGAACTTAATTAATGGTGAATGGTACGATACGACAGAAACGATTCCGGTCTACGACCCAGCAACGAAAGAACTGCTCGGACATGTTCCTGCAAGTTCAGCGGAAGACGCACAACGTTCCGTTGACGCAGCGAGCGAAGCATTCGTCAAGTGGTCAAATGAAACAGCAGACACACGCGCGAATTTAGTCGATGCCTGGTATCGCTTGATCAACGAACACCGTGAGGAACTCGCTCGGATCATGACGACAGAACAAGGAAAGCCGTACGTCGAAGCACTCGGTGAAGTCGATTACGGAAATCAATACGTCCGTTGGTACGCTGAAGAAGCACGCCGGATTTACGGTGAAACGATTCCGGCTTCTGTTCCAGGAAAACGACTCTTCGTCGAAAAAGAACCAGTCGGTGTCGTCGCAGCGATCACACCATGGAACTTCCCGGCAGCGATGATCACACGTAAACTTGCACCGGCTCTTGCAGCGGGTTGTACAATTGTCCTTAAACCATCGGAAGAAACACCGTTTACGGCACTTCGCCTCGTTGAATTAGCAGAGGAAGCAGGTATCCCTAAAGGTGTCATCAACGTCCTAACAGGTGACGCGGCAACGATCAGTGGTGTCTGGCAAGCCGATTCTCGCGTCCGGAAGATCACGTTCACAGGTTCAACAGCCGTCGGGAAATTGATCATGCGTCAAGCAGCCGATACGATGAAAAAACTATCACTTGAACTCGGTGGTCACGCACCCTTCATCGTCACGGAAAATGCGGATCTCGATAAAGCCGTTGAAGGGGCAATGCGCTCAAAATTCCGGAACGGTGGACAAGCGTGTGTCGCGACGAACCGCTTCTACGTGCAAGCGTCTGTTCTTGACGCATTCACGGAAAAATTCACAGCAGCCGTCAAACAACTGCAAGTCGGTAACGGGATGGACGCTGACTCGACAGTTGGTCCATTGATTAATGCGAAAGCCGTCGCAAAAGTCAAAGCACACATCGATGACGCTGTCGCAAAAGGGGCAACGATCCTGACTGGTGGTACGATTGACGAATCGGTCGGCTACTTCGTCACTCCAACCGTGCTTGCGAATGTCACAGAAGACATGCTTTGCATGCAGGAAGAGACGTTTGGTCCGCTCGCACCGATCTCTGTCTTTGAGACACTTGATGAAGTCATCGAACGGGCGAACAACACGCCATACGGACTAGCGGCTTACGCGTTCTCTGAACGCATCGATGAAGCATTGATGCTCGGAAAACGACTCGAATACGGGATCGTCGGTCTGAACGATGGTGCGCCATCTGCAGCACAAGCCCCATTTGGTGGCTACAAAGAGAGTGGTCTTGGACGTGAAGGTGGCGTCTACGGCATCGAAGATTATCTCGAAGTCAAATACTTGTCGCTCGGTTAATCCATCAGACATTTCGTTTGAAACGAACCATCTTTATTCATAGGTAACCCCTCATTTCTAAATCGAAATGAGGGGTTTTTGTATCGGTGATGCCCATGAATGAGTAGCTCCTCCGTGTAAGTTACTTTTTAAGGTATAATTCAAAATGAAAGATCATATGAAAGGACGGATGTAGGAATGGATGTCATCTCCTTTGGTCAGAAAGAAAATAATCAACGCTACATAACAAGACCGGCTATCTATGCTGTAATGTTCAATCGTCAGTTAGACAAAATAGCTATCATTCAAAAAAATGACGGTAAATATTTTCTTCCAGGTGGCGGAATCGATGCACACGAAACGCACGAGGACTGTATTAAAAGAGAAGTTTTAGAAGAAACCGGACTGGATATCGAAATCGGTGCTTTTATCGGACGCGCAAATCGATATTTCTACTCTCACAATGAATGTACTTACTATTTGGGTGAAGGTTATTTTTATATCTGTCATGCGGATAAAAAAATAAAAGATTCCATTGAAGAAAACCACTTTTTAAGGTGGATTAATCCTTCTAAAGCAACAGAAGATTTATTCCACGAACATCAACGTTGGGCTGTTCGGAAAGTACTAGAGGAAAACCTCTGATGTAAAGAAAATGATTAAGACCAACAAAAAATTCAATTTTTATCACTTTATTAAAGAGTTACATTTTTATCTTCAGACTAACAATAACGAATCAAATATGTCCTAGTATTTCTTTATATTTACGTTGAACTAATGAGCATTCAATTAAGTATAAGTCGAATCAGGGATATCTGTTGGCTGTAAATTCATGATTGCTCCAAAATATTGAGATGCTGTACAAAACGTAATGAACGCACATAACTCGCTGATTTCTTGAGCAGTAAATGTTTCTTTCATCAATGAAAATATGGAATCAGGAATATTCCCCTTTACCGTTAAAAAGAGATCTGCAAATCCAATAGCTAAAATCATTTTTTCATCCATGATGTTCTTCTTCGGCTTTCCTTTAGCCTTACAATAGGCACATCCATTTGATTGTGCCAATGTTCTTCGAACTTGTTCTTTCAAATCTGAACTTAGGATTCCTTCTTCAACCAAGTCTCTTTCAAGCATCGTCCAACTATTTAAGATTTTGGCGTTGTGACCTAATAATTTCTGAAACGGTGTTTCTCCTATTTGGGATAAAGGTATTTTTGTCATTCTCGTCACTCCTTCTACAAAATATTTTATATAATAATCAAGCATCCTTGCATTTCATTTGATACATTTGACGATAAAATACTTACTGTTCAACATTTTATTTCGGAGGAGGATTTACAATTGAAAATTGACATAATTGATCGACAAATTTTAAATGAATTAGCTCAAGATAGTCGATTATCGATGCGTTCATTAGCAAAACGAGTTAATTTATCCGCTCCCTCCGTAACAGAGCGTGTCCGACAAATGGAATCTTTTGGACTCATTCAAAAATACAGTTTAAAAATCGATTACGAAAAGTTAGGGTCTCCTATTGAATGCTTAGTAGAAGCAACCATTAAAGAAGGACGCTACGATACATTTAAAAATCACATACAGCAACTTACTAACGTTGACTTTTGTTATCGAATATCAGGTGATTCTTGCTTCATGCTAAAATTACATTTCCAAACGTTTCAAGAGGCAGAATTTTTTATAGAACAAATCCATCCATATGCCCATACAGTTACTCGCTTTATTTTTTCGGAAGTTGGCACTCAAGTCATGATATAAAAAAAGACAAGAAGAGCATTTGAAGTTTGCTCTTCTTGTCTTTTGATAAATATTATTCAACGTATTCGTACAAAACGACGCTCTCGATGTAGTGAATGAAGCGGCGTAATTCCTTCTCCTCTTCGTTCGAGAGATCCCCTTCTTTCGACATATTCGCGATTTCAAGACGCTGAACTTCGATAGCTTTCAAGCAAAGTTCTTCTTTTTGCTGATCGACGTCCTTGCCACCGATTGGTGACGACCAGCGCGTATGTTTGAAGCGAAGTCGTTTATAGAACTCCAGCACGCTTTGAACGACGTCTGGCGGATACGATGAACGGCAATTCTCGAGACGTTCAATCACTGTGCCCATTACCTTTTCATACAGTTCATGCTCGACTTGTGTCATTTGAATCAACGCATCAGACGACATGTTCGATCGTTTCCGCTTCCACCACAATTTACGAATCGGTTGGACGATTTGGAAACGCGAATCCTTGCCGATCGCCTTACGACGGTTTTCGATCGAGCGGAAGACATCCTTCTTCAACAGATCCGGCACCTTGTGCTCAGCGACGAAACGTTTTGATTCTTCCTTTTCCCACTGGACGGCTTCCAGTCGCAGTGCTTTCAATTGATCATTGAATTGATCGAGCTCTTCCTGACTTTTTTCCTGTGCCCGAAGTAACCGAAGCATGACATGATACTCATTAAGGAGATCAAACGCAACGACTGCATTGTCTTCGTCCGTCACTTGTTTAATTTCTGAGATTGCACGGCGAATCATCCGTTGTTTTTGGGCATTCAGGTCGAGTGCGATTGGTGTAGCCGCCTCACCACGGTTCAAGACCGGTAAGAGAATCGTTGCGAGAACGAGTGTATAGATAATGACACCCGCTGCAAGGAAGATAATCAATGAGCGTTCTGGGAAGGCTTCGCCGGACTCCGTCAAGAACGGTAATGACAAGACCCCGACCATCGTGATCGTTCCGCGAACCCCGACCAGTGTCGTGATTAAATCTTGTTTGAAGGACGGTCGACGATGATCGCGGTCCTCTTTTTTAAAGAACCGATGATCGAACCAATTGAAGAACATCGTCCAGACGAGACGGATCGCGAGAATGAATGAACCGATTTCGATGACA
Source organism: Exiguobacterium acetylicum DSM 20416 (assembly GCF_000702605.1). Classification (NCBI taxonomy): domain Bacteria; kingdom Bacillati; phylum Bacillota; class Bacilli; order Caryophanales; genus Exiguobacterium; species Exiguobacterium acetylicum. Next base: position 1,283,884 of record NZ_JNIR01000001.1, read on the forward strand.
TATAGCATGAGACGCCAGTTGTTGATCGCGTCATCCGCAAAAATCTCGCGTGTCGCTTCTGGTAACGTCAAACCGAGCAATAAGAAGATGATCCCGTTTAACGTATACGCGATCATCGTCCAGATGTTATCCGTCAACGTCTGCTCTTGTGCAAAGAACGTTTCCGTCCGTTCTTTGATCAAGGCATGCAAGATACCACCTGTCACGACGGCGATGACGCCTGACGCGTGAAACCCTTCTTCGGCGATGAAGAAGATGATGAATGGCGTTAAAATTTGCAATAAGGCATAAAAGACGACATCTTCAATGCCGGCGCGACGCAAGCGAACCTTGAGAAAGTTCATCGCGAGTGAGATCGTCAATCCGATCAATGCTCCGACGATGAACATGTAGAAGAACTCAGTCGTCGCACTTTGAAGCGAGAAATATCCTGTGACGACAGCAGCGACCGCATAACTGAACGCAACTAATCCTGAAGCATCATTGATCAGCGACTCTCCACGGACGAGTGTCAGAATCTGTTCTGGAATCTGGACACGTTTCGCGATCCCGTTGACGGCAATCGGATCCGTTGGCGATAAAATCGCAGCCAAAGCAAAGGCAGCAGCGACTGGAATAACTGGAATCAACCAGTTGATGAAGTACCCTCCGACGATCGTCGTCAACAAGACGAGAATGATCGCGTTCCCGAAGATCGCTGTCCGCATCCGCCATAAATCTTCTCGTGGGAAGTGAGAACTATCGTTGTAAAGTAACGGTGCGATGAATAAGAGGAGGAACCACTCGGATTCGACCTCGATCGTCAAACCACTCATCAGGAGAGCGGCGACGGTTCCGGCAATGATTTGAATCAAAGCCGTTGGGATGAAACGGATGTAATGTCCGATGACTTGCGTCAATAAAATAAGCGCAAGCATCAATAAAATCAATGATAGTGTTTCCATGGAAGACCCCTTCCTCTATTGTTTCTTTCTACCTATATCCTAACATAGTTTTTTAATCAATCCTGTCCGAGCGCCTTATCGGACCGTTGCACAGCAATCATTTCTTCTGCTTGACGAATCAACTGCTCCCGGAGTTCGAGTGGTTCAAGGACTCGCACTTCCGGACCGAGCCGCATCAATTGGCGTCCGAGATACGGCAGTTCAGTTTCCGGAACCAACCATGTTCGTTCCGACTGAATCGGTAAAATCCCCTCTAGCAACCGTTCGCCTAATGGTGATACTTCCAGTTTCACCGTCGTCATCGGTACGTGTGCCGTACCCTGCTCCAAATCTGAAAAGGTTAACTCGGTTGCCGGCAACTCATGGAGCGTCACGTCTTTAATCCGATCGACACGGAACTGGCGATACCCTCGATTCGTCTGTCCATAGAAGTACCAGCGATTCTGTTCGAACGATATACCGATCGGATCCACGACGATCACGTGTCGTCCTTTTGTCGTCTCATAAAGAATATTCCCCATCCGTCCGCTCTCTAACAAGTCGAGTAACGCAGGATTTTGCGGCGACGGTGGTGTATCGACCGCTTGAAAGCGAAAGCTGTCTTTCCATTTTACAATCTGTTGCTCCGTCATTTTCGGTAACTCGTTCGCATAGCGTTCAGCGACTTCCTGTCGAATCGTACCGAATGGAAAATCGGGAATCTGTCCGACCCATTCCAGAAGGATGAATAAGACAATCGTCTCTTCATCCGTCAAGACGAGTGGCGGCATGTTCCGGTGCGGCAGCATCCGGTAACCCCCCGCTACGCCTGGTTCGCTGTAGATCGGATAACCATTTGCTTCAAGTACCGTCATGTCCCGTTGAATCGTCCGGATCGACACCTGACATTCTTCCGCAAGCATCCGTGCAGAGAAGTGTTCCCCCCGGTTTAACAAGCGGACTAAACGCCATTGTCTCGTATTCATACATTTCCTCCTCAAATAACGACATCTTTTGTCGTCATTATACGCTAAGATGAAGTCACACGATGCAAAAGGAGGAATTATGGATGTCACAACCTACGACCGTTCTTTATATCGCTTGTAGTCTTGACGGGAAAATTGCTAGACTCGACGGTTCACTTGATTGGTTATTTGCCGTTGCCGGAGACGGGGATAATGGTTATCAAGCGTTCTATGATCAAGTCGGTGCCGTCATCATGGGACGAAAAACATATGATGAGGTCCTGCAACTCAGCGAGACATACCCTTACGCAGATATTCCGAGTTATATCTATAGTTGGACGCAACGAACGTCTGAGACGGTCACCTATACGGATGAACCGCTCGATCAACTGCTTGACCGGATCACGCCAACGATCGAAGGTAACGTCTGGCTTGTCGGTGGTGGCGAATTGATTCAAGAAGCGTTGCGTTTAAAACGCATCCGCTCGATTGAACTGGCGATCGCACCCGTCATCCTCGGAACAGGCATCCCGCTGTTTCCGGAAGGGACGAATGAAACGAATCTTCGTTTGACAGCAAGTCGCCATTCGGGACAATTCCTGATGGCGACGTATGAAGTCTTGACTTAAAACAACAACAACCGGTTCGGGAAAGCGAACCGGTTGTTCGTTTATATCAGTCAGGCATTTTTCTTCGTTTTTTTTCTCTTTTGGTTCCGTCCACTTGAAGATTTTATTCATGACGTTGTAAATCCGTTTTGATTCCTTCGTCATCAACGGTCCGAGGATGGCGAGAATCAAGACGTACAAGGCTGAGAATGGTGACAAGATGTCCATCAACCCACCAGCGATTCCGAGATTCGCGACGATGATCGAGAATTCCCCACGCGAGACGATTGTCAAGCCGATGTTCGAGGATGCTTTGTGTGACAAACCTGCTTTACGTCCCGCGATCATACCAGCCACATAGTTTCCGATGATCGTGATGACGACGGCACCGAGTGCGAGCCAAACGGCGTCAAGTAACATCGTCGGATCGATACTCAACCCGAAACTGAAGAAGAAGATCGCACCGAAGAAATCACGGAATGGGACGACGAGATGTTCGATCCGTTCGCCTTGATCAGTTTCCGAGAAGACGAGACCGAGTAACAACGCCCCGATTGCTTCTGCAACATGAATCGTTTCCGAGAATCCGGCGATGAAGAACAAGGCAGCAAAGACGACGATGATGAAGACTTCGTCCGAGGCGATCTTCAGCATCTTATTCAAAAGCGGTGTTGCCTTCCGAGCGACGATGAAGAACAGCAACATATAGCCGAGGGCGATCAAGATTGAGGTAAGGGACGCGAGTAACGTCGTCCCACCGCCGAGAAGCAGTCCCGATAAAACCGACAAATAAACGGCGAGGAAGATGTCCTCGAACATGATGATTCCAAGAATCAACTCCGTCTCCGTATTACCGGTCCGGCGAAGATCAACGAGGACTTTTGCCACGATCGCACTCGAGGAGATCGTAATGATCCCGGCGATGACGAGTACTTCATAGAGTGGGAATCCAGCGATGAACCCGTATAAGAGACCACCGGTAAAGTTAATCGATAAATAGATCGTTCCGCTCGTGACAATCGATTTTCCAGACCGGATCAACTTACCGATCGAGAACTCGAGTCCGAGATAGAATAAAAGGAACAGGACGCCGATTCGTCCGAGGAAGCTGATGAACTCAGCACTTTCAATGAACTTGAAGTCTAGTATCCCGATTGTCGGAGCGTGCGGTCCAACAATCATCCCGAGAATTATTAGAAACGGGATGATTGAGAAATTGAGTCTGTTCGCGAGCACTGCCGCGATTGCCACTAAGATAAGCGCGGTACCGACTTCAAATATGAGATGATCCATATATTATCCGCCTCCTTCGATTGAGAATAATGCTTTCGTGATGTGACGGATGTTTTGACGCTCTCCAGATAAGACGATCGTATCACCGGCTTCAAGGCGTGTATCCGGTCCTGGATTGAGCGATTTTGAACGGTCATGCTTGAGCACCGCAATGATTGAAATATCGTAATGGTTACGGACATCGAGTTCACCGATCGTTCGATTGTTGACCTTTGAATCCTGACCGACTTTGAACCATTCAATGACGAGATCATCAAACGCGAGTTCAATTTTTTCGAGATCCTTCGGCTTATAGGATAATCCTCCGAGAATTCCTGCCATCTGACGGGCTTCTGCGTCATTGAACGTCACGCTCGAGATGCTCTCATCAAAATCATCGTCATCGTAGTGATGCATCTCGCGTCGTCCATCATCATGGACGATGACGACCACCTTATCTCCTCGTGTCGTGATGCCTTCGAACTTCCGTCCGATTCCTGGTAAATCTACTTCTCGCATATCCATCTGTTATTTCCTCCTTTTTTTGGTTTACAAATGATGATTTGCTTTGTGGATGAGTGTCTTGAACGTCTCATCGCTCAATATATCTTGAAGGTCATGCAGCTGTTTCAAATCCGCTTTCGCCATGATGACAAACCCGTCCTCCTCAATGAATGCCACGCGATCTCCTTCCTCCACTTGCAAGGCTTGCCGAATTTTTTTGGGGATGGTGATCTGTCCTTTTGACGTTAACTTTGATAGCTCCATCACGAACTTCCTTCTTTCTGTGTTTTTCTTGTATTCCTTACTTCCTTACTTTTCTTATTTCCAGTGTAACACAGTTCTAAACTTATTCCGAGTGTTTTGCTTTGAATTAAAATTTAAAAATCGATTTTCTTTTTGTTCAACCGTATTCATACGATTATTTTCAAGACATCTTACAATAAACATAGAAAAACGCATCCTAATCTAAATGGATGCGTTCTTCGTCTTATTGTTATTCGGAGGTGATTTTATGTCGCAATTATTTTCAATTGCGTTTGTAATCTATATTTTATCGTTGAACATGGCAGCGATCTATCTTGTCCATAAACGAATCGTACCAGCTATAGTCGCTGGCTTAACAATTCTCTTCCTGATTCCAACCGTCAGTTGAACCGTCATGGTACTTTTTGTTTTCGCTTTATTCGTCACACCAGTCATGGATTGGTTTGAAGGTTTAGAAAGTCTGATTAACCTGATGTGGATTGGTCTGCTGAACGGATGCTGCTACATATTATTCGGTACCGTTAGATGGATCATTTCAATGATTCGGAGATGATTCTTTCGCTGGATCGATCTTTAGCCCTTTTTCACCTAAGTGATGGAAGGAACGTTCAATCGCCGTTTCGATATATCCATCCAATTGACACGGCAACAAGATATCATATTCTTGTGGCAGAACGGTTCGTCGATCCTCCTCTACCTCTCTAATGAAATGCGGAAATGCTTTCTATCTCGACTGCACACTCACTTCATGAAGCGCCCAATTTATCGCTTGTTCATTCCAGTTCACGAACGGAGCAATGCGTGTATTGTACCGCCTGAAGTCATCATGATACCTTGAACCAATCGAGGCGTCAGCTATGATCGCTTGCCGTAACCACCCCATATAAAAACCGCGTAACCAAATATCGTCCGCTATCAGATGGACGTAATAGCCACTTCGAAAAGATGGATCCCAAGACGCCGAGTCTCTCCAAAACGCTTCGCAGTCAATCGCTCGTGTCCCGCTCGCTAATTCACCCGTATAATGGTGGGCTTGCTCCTTCTCGTCATAGCGCGCATCAGGAGCGATCGTACCGAGAAGAAATCGAGCGGGGTCTAGTTCCGGAAGTAACGTAATCAATCGTTGTCCGATGTAGGCATGCATCAGTCGTGAACCCATCGCTTACTTCCCTTCGTAATCGTTACGCGTGATCGCATAAATTTTTAAATCCCAGAAACGCTCTTTAACGAATAAAGCACTCCGCGAGATCCCTTCAAACGTCATACCGATCTTTTCCATGACTCGAGCTGATCCATCATTCGCAACAAAACAACGGGCTTGAATGCGCTCGAGTCCGAGTGTCTCAAAACCGTACTGTACGAGACGCGCTGCTGCTTCCGGCATCAAACCCTTCCCCCAGTAATCGCGCGACAGCGCATAACCGAGTTCTGCTTGCTGTTGCTCAAACGAGACTTTGATGAAATCAATCGTCCCGATGACTCGTCCGCTCGTTTTTTCTTCGATTGCCCAAGGTGCCGGATTTCCTTGTTCGTATTGGCGAAGGATATGTTCGACGAATTGCTCAGAGTCCGTGAGGCTTTTATGCGCATGCCAGCTGACATATCGCGCCGTCTCTTCATCTTTCGTATAGGCATAGATATCTGCTGCATCTTCTATGCGAACCGGTCGCAAACGGAGTCGCTCCGTTTCAAGTACAGGCAAAGCTTGATATAAATCGATGGTCGTTAACATGATCGAACCCTTCTTCCTTTGATTTTTTCCAAGTATACCCACTCTTCCATAAAAAGTATAGAGATATACGAAAACGGTATCAGAATTTTCTGTTATAATATTGGAAAATGATGTAAGAAAGGATGCTGTCATGTCTTCTCGGGAACGAACCCTCTTAAGTGCGCTCGGTATTTCACAGTTTGGTGACTTCATTTATCTCGTTGCGATCAACGTATACATCTATCGCTTGACCGGCTCTGCGTCAGCCGTTGCTGCGCTTTGGATCATCAGTCCGGTCATCGCTCTCGTCATCAAGTCGTTCGCAGGAAGTTGGGTCGACCGATCCGACTTACGTCGACTGTTGATTCAAACTGATTTGTTGCGTGCTTTCTTAATCGGTATCATGCCATTTCTACCATTATCGTTGCTTTACATCGACTTGATCGCCTTAGCTATCATCAAAGCGGTCGTCGAACCGGCAACGTTGACCTACATCACGACGCTTGTTCCACAAAACGATCGGACGTCATTTAATGCCTATCGTAGTCTGATCACGTCTGGTGCCTTTTTGATCGGTCCGGCTCTCGCTGGAGGACTGCTCTATGTTGCTTCTGCCGACGTTGCCATTTGGCTCAACGCTGTCTCGTTCCTCGGATCAGCTGTCCTGCTGATGCGCTTGCCGCGTTTTACTGCTTCGGTCGAACAAGGGATGCGGCTGCAAGACATTATATCCGATTGGCGGCTTGTCTATCAGTTCAGCAAAAGTGCACGCTACGTGACGGGATTGTATATCCTCGCGATGCTGATGATGATCGCGACACTTGCACTTGATACGCAAGAAGTCGTCTTTTTACAACGAAGCATCGGGTTATCGGAAACCGACTATGGTTTACTGATGAGCCTGACTGGGATTGGTTCCGTCGCCGGCAGCTGGGTCGTCGCCCGCTACGCTAAAACGCTCTCGATTAGGACGATGCTGACGATCGGCTATGTATTTGTCGCTGTCGGTTACATGCTGTATGCGAATGCGAATTCGTTTTCGATCGTCTGTACTGGTTTCTTGTTGCTCGGTAGTTTTCACGCATTTGCGGGAACCGGTTTCTTGACGTTCCAACAGACGAATATTCCACTCCACTTAATGGGACGCTTTACGAGTCTATACGGTGTCGGCGTCAGTCTGCTACAGATTCTAGCGATCGTCGCGATCGGTCTGCTCGGTGACATCTGGTCGATTCGTTTCAGTACGATTCTATTTGCCGGTCTCCTCGTGATCGTGACGATCTGTTTCCTTGGATTGGTTCTCCTCCCGCGCAAGCAACAGTATTTCGCAACGAACGAGATCAACGAAGAACGACATGCCTAAAAAAACAGGGAACCCCGTCAACGCGGTGTTCCCTGTTTGAGTTGCAATTCTAACCGTTCTTTCATTACTTCAACGTGTGCGACGAGCGGAAAAGTTCCGTCTTGTAGTTGTTTTTGCAGTTGTTTTGCTTCCGCTAAAGCGAGCGCGTATTCCGCTTCTGAGACGTCCCCTTGCTCCCGTGCTGCTTCCAGTTCGTCCACATCGACTAACAAGACTTCTCCCGATGGCAAAACGATCAGATCGAGAAACAGATCCTCCCAGTAAATACGTCCGTCTTCCACTCCAGTACGAAGACAGATATCGATATAGTTTTGTACCAACTGACCTGTGGCGTCAAACATCGAGGTCACGGCATGATGGGCATCGCTTGGGAATTGTTGTACCCAGACGTAACCAGCGTCAGCGATTCGAATCGTTTCGTCACCATAACGGACGTCTAACGGTGAAGTGACTTCAATGAGTTGAAGGAGTGTCACATGTCCTTTGAACACTTCGTTTTCTACTTGTTCATGACCATAGTGTCGTTGTGTGATGCGACGCCAGTCACGTCGATCGGCATAGCGTTTTTTGATCATTTACCGGTCCTCCGTTTTTTCCTTAGTGTGCCATACCCCACTTCTTTTTCATTCTAATTCTTTAAAAAAAGAGGCAACGGATTTTTTCCGTTGCCCCTTACTTCATCATTTTGCCGTCTCTGAACCGTGTAACGCAGCACCATTCGTCTCGATGACGTGACGGTACCAATCGAACGAATCTTTTTTCATCCGTTTCATCGATCCATTGCCTTCGTTATCCCGGTCGACATAGATCATGCCGTATCGTTTTTTCATCTCTCCTGTCGTAAAGGAGACGATGTCGATGACGCCCCACGGCGTGTAGCCGATCAATTCGACGCCATCTTCGAGCACGGCTGCTTTGAACGCTTCGATATGCTCACGCAAGTAATCGATCCGCGCTGTATCATGAATCTGACCATCCTCGATCGTATCAATCGCACCGAAACCGTTCTCGACGATGAACAACGGAATCTGATAGCGGTCGTACAGACGGTTCATCGCATACCGGAGTCCAACCGGATCAATCGCCCATCCCCAGTCACTCGACTGGATGTATGGGTTCTCAACACCATTCGCAAGACCACCGTTGACGATGTTACCTGTGTTATTGACGACAGCATCATGTTTGACGGTCGTCGACATGTAGTAACTGAATCCGAGATAATCGACCGTTCCGTTTCGTAAGATTTCTGCATCACCTTCTAGGATCGGAATGTCATACCCTTCCCGTTTGAACTCATTTAACGCGTAAGACGGATAATAGCCGCGGACTTGAACGTCTGGGAAGAAGTAACGCTGACGCATCGATGTCTCAGCAAGCAGAATGTCTTCCGGGTGCGACGAGTACGGATAGATCGGTACATGGGAAACCATCGCTCCGATCTCGAAGTCCGGGTTGATCGCTTTCCCTTTCGCGACAGCTAGTGCACTCGCGAGTAACTCATGATGCCCCGTTTGATACATGACTTCCATCGCGTTCTCTTTCGGATCAAGTAGGACACCAGAATTCGTCCAAAGGAACAACGGATTGCTGACGTCCATCTTGTTGTTGATCTCATTGAACGTCATCCAGTACTTAACCTTGTCTTTGTAACGCGTGAAACAGACTTCCGCGAATTTTTCGAAGAACAGCGCTACTTTCCGGTTGCGGAATCCACCGTATTCACGTGCGAGGTGGAGTGGCATCTCAAAGTGCGACAGTGTGATGATCGGTTCGATGCCGTATTTCAGTAATTCGTCGAAAACGTCATCATAAAACTTCAGTCCTTCTTCGTTCGGTTCCGCCTCGTCTCCGTTCGGGAAAATCCGACTCCACCCGATTGACGTCCGGAGACATTTCAGTCCCATCTCAGCGAACAGGGCGATGTCCTCTTTATAACGGTGATAAAAATCAATCGCCTCGTGATTCGGATAGAATTCATTCTCCTCTACCTGATCCGTGATGCGTCGTGCAACGCCGTGAGCCCCTGCCGTCAATACATCAACGACGCTCGGTCCTTTTCCGCCAGCATTCCAGCCACCTTCGAATTGATGCGCCGCTAACGCACCGCCCCATAGGAAATCATTTGGTAATGTCTTCATCTTCATGTCCTCCTTCTTTTCTCTTACTTGATGATCGTCAAGATTTCTGTATTTGCCGTCGTGACTGTCTCGTCCGTCGGTAGGATTTGTGCATAACTCTGCGTGTTCGTGATAATGATTAGTGTGATCGTCTCGAGTCCATGCGTCTCAATCGCTGTCGCATCAAACGTTACGAGGAGATCACCTGTCGTCACCGTATCACCTTCTTGGACGTGAAGCGTAAACGGTTTACCGTCGAGCGTTACGGTCTCAAGACCGACATGGATCAAAACTTCGACACCACTCGTCGAGCGTAATCCGATCGCGTGACCTGACGGGGCGACCATGACGACGGTCCCGTCAAACGGTGCCGTGACCCGGTTGTTCGTCGGACGAATCGCTACCCCTTGTCCCATCGCACCGGAAGCAAAGACAGGATCCGGTACATCCGATAAGGCAACGATTTTTCCTTCAAGTGGTGCACGAAGCGTCTCTTCATTTGTCAGAGTTGCGCTGACTTCCTGTTTTGCAACTGGTGTCGCTGTACTTGCAGGTGCTACGACCGGAGCAGCCTGCTCCCCGAAACCGAACACTTGAATTAAAACGATGGGTAGAATCAAGGCAATCGCCGTTCCGATCAATAAGCCGATGATCGACGATGGATAGTCGGAATCGATGCCGTTGACGAGCGTCAATGGTCCCGGTAATCCGGCGTAGGCAAAGTAATACGGTTTAAAGAAACTTGCCGTGACTGCGCCGATTGCTCCCGAGATACAGCCATAGATAAACGGTTTTTTAAAACGGAGCGTCACCCCATAGATAGCTGGTTCCGTGATACCGAAGATACCTGTCAGTCCGGCTGAGACCCCGACTTTTTTCGTTTCTTTGTTACGTGCTTTCAAGATGACCCCGATGACAGCACCGATTTGGGCGATGACGGCAATCGTTTGGTAGGCTTGGAACGAGTCGCGACCATATTGCTCAAAGTTTGCGAGCACCATCGGCGTGACACCCCAGTGGACACCGAAGATAACGATGACTTGCCAGAAGCCACCGATGATGAGACCAGCTACCGCAGGAGCATTCTCCGCTAAGTAGTTATACCCGTTTGCGATCCCTTCTGCACCAAGTGTCGTGATCGGTCCGATCAAGAGAATCGTAAGCGGCACCATCAATACCATACTGAAGAATGGAACGAACAACGGACGGACGACTTCATGAATTGTCTTGTTCAGGAATCGCTCGACATAAGACAGGATCCAGACGAGGAATAATGGCGGTAAGACCGATGACGTATACGTCGTCCCGGATAATGCGATTCCTAAAAACGTGATGGATTCACCAGCCGTGATGCGTGCTGCGATATCTGCCCATGTTGGACTGACGAGTGCCGCACTACAGGCGACCGCGATGAAGGCATTGACCTTAAAATGATTCGCTGCCGTGATGGCAATGAAAATCGGCAAAAACGTAAACGGTGCCCATGAAATGAAGCTGAAGACTTCGTAAATCCCTGTTTTCGCAAATGCTGGAAAAGCGAGCGTCGTCAAAATCAAAATTCCCTGCAGAATCCCCGCTGCAGCTAAGATGTAGACAAACGGTGCAAAGACGGCTGACATCGTCGCAATGATTCGGTTGAGGACCGTCCCTTTCGGCGCCTCTTCCGTTTCCGATTGTTCCAAATCGACGAGCTTCAAAAATTCTTGATGAACTTCCCCGACGTGTTGACCAATGACGACTTGAAATTGCCCACCAGACTCAACGACCGTAATGACGCCAGGTAGTGCACTGACTGTTTCCTTAGCTGACGAATCCGATCGTTTCAAGACGAGACGAAGTCGTGTGGCACATCGGACGGCGCTGATGACGTTGTCTTCTCCCCCGACAGCTTCTAAAATCGAATGCGCCAATTGTTGATAATCGCGAACCTTGCCCATATCGTGTACCTCCCCTGAATATGACGCTTGTATACCCTTTCATTTTAATTGTACATTCACAATTAATCAATACATAAATAATTAAATTTAACATGTTATTAATCAACAGAAGGCTTATGCTATACTAAAGAAAGAAAAAGTTCGCAAGAAAAGAAGGTGTCCTATGCTGAAATACCAACAGACGGCCGATGAAATCGAACGGTACATAGAACAACATGAGTTGAAACAAGGGGACAAACTACCGATTCTCGAAGAGTTGATCCGGCAGTTCGCCGTCAGTAAGACGACGATGACAAAATCACTTGAGTTACTCGAACGAAAAGGGGTTATCTTTCAAGTCCGTGGAAGCGGGATTTTTGTCCGGAAGACGAATCGCACCGGCTACATTCGCCTGTTCTCGACCCAAGGATTCAAGCAGAATCTCGTCGGTCATACGATCGAGTCGACCGTTCTCGCACTCGAACCAATCGCTGCAACCGATAATATCGCGAAAAATCTCGGGATCGAGGCAGGTGAGACAGTTTATTACGTCAAGCGAATCCGCTACATCGACAGCAAGATCCTCTGTCTCGAAGAGTCTTACTATCGCCAATCAATCGTTCCGTACTTAAATCGTGAAATCGTCGAGCAGTCGATCTTCGAATACTTAGAGACGGCACTCCAATTGAATATCGGGTTCTCGGATATGTATATGCACGTCGGGAAGTTAAGCGCTGAGTCGGCTCATCATCTGGATCTCACCGAGGGCGATCCTGGATTAACGATCGAGACGGTGTTTCATTTGACGAACGGTCGTCCGTTCGACTATTCCGTCATCACCTATCATTATGAACACTCGCATTTCGTCGTTCAGGCGAACGGACTATATCTTTAACAAATGAAAAAAGTAAAAAAGCGAAGTCTGATGATCGTCTTCATTTTACTGAAGACGTTCCATCGGATTTCGCTTTTTCTTTTAAGAAACTAATTAAAATTAATATACAAAACGGATAAATCGCTAAAACGGCAATCAATAATAAGCCAAGGACTGGGCTCGGAAAATCAGTAGGGTACGTGACTGGGAACCACTGACTCAGAGCATACGACATGAAGACGAAATACGGTATCCAACTAAAGGAAAACGACCAAGTAATTCGACCTCGAACTATTATCCCCTGCATCAGACGAATAGGCGTAAAAAATAGGATCATACACACCGTGATTAATAGAAAATCCATTAGATAAAAAACTGGTATGATGTTCCCGTTATGCGGATAATACGTTCGATGTTCAATGTCATCTCAACAGGAAGAAAGAGAATCAAGGCGAAAAACAGACTCCATCCGTTCCATTTTATAAATAATCGCATCCTTTAAATACCTATCTCTTCTTTACTAGAATTTTCGATATACAGTTCCCCATCAAATGTCGTCAAGGCAATCACTTTCCCGTCTTTTTCATACCACGCCGTTGCGCCTTCACGATCGAGTTCTTTCCAATCGGCTTGGCGAATCCGAGTCCCATAGAGTAAACCCGGTCCGTCAGTTTCCGAGACTAGACGGGTTTTGATTTTCCACTCGCCTTGTTTTTCAACTGCCGTAGCAAATCGCGGCACCGGAAAACCGGATACTTTTGATTCTTGAAATCCAGCATACCAACTACCGATGACTACAATGAGCCCAAGACATACAATGGCGATCCATTTCTTCTTCATAAGTATTCTCCTTTTACTTTCCATCTTCATTTTAAAATTACCAAAAAATAGTTTAATTTCCCTCATCCTAAAGGCGGATTACTGATTTTTTAGTTGTGAAAACATATGAAAATTGTTTCGAATTTATGAAAACATCCAAAAAAATTTCAATTTTTTTCATAAAAAATGCACACCCCTGTTCGTCCTTAGAGTAGCAACGGTTTGACAACTCCCGGCACAGAGCCGTTTTCAGTCGTTTTCAATTGATTAAGCGCATTAGCAACTTGACTTCATTTCCTGCTATGGTACGATACGAACTTATCAAAGGGAGTGAACAGAACTTATGAAATTCAGAAAAGAAAAAGTCAATGTCGTTGACATGCAGCAAACCAAAAAGAGTGTCTACGCGACCGGAATTGGGAATGCGATGGAATGGTTCGATTTTGGTCTTTATTCCTATCTCGCAATCATCATCAGTCAAAACTTCTTTAGCGCTGTTGAAAATGATGAACTGAAGCTCGTCTTTACTTTTGCGACGTTTGCGATCGCTTTTTTAATGCGACCAATCGGCGGAATCGTCTTTGGACGCATCGGAGATCGACTCGGGCGGAAGGTCGTCTTAACAACGACGATCGTCATGATGGCTGGTTCCACGCTCATCATTGGTCTATTACCGACCTACGATCAAATCGGAATTTGGGCACCGATCCTGTTATTGTTAGCCCGGATTTTACAAGGATTCTCGACTGGCGGTGAATATGCCGGCGCAATGGTCTACATCGCTGAGTCATCACCAGATAACAAACGGAGTGCCCTCGGAAGTGGACTTGAAATCGGTACACTCGGTGGATATATTCTCGCCTCATTACTGGCTACAACACTTTTCGTCACCTTATCGGATGATCAAATGGCATCTTGGGGATGGCGGATTCCCTTCATTCTTGGAGCACCACTCGGTTTATTTGGTCTCTATTTACGTCGTCACTTGGATGAATCACCGATCTTCGAAAATGAGATTAATGAAAACACAGAAGAGCCTGCGACATTCCGCGAAATTCTTCGCGACCACAAACGTGATATCATCGTTTGTTTCATCGCTGTTGCCTTCTTCAATATTACGAACTACATGCTCTTGTCCTACATGCCATCGTACCTCGATGAAGTCATCGGCATGTCAAGTTCGACAAGTACGATTCTAATTACTGGGGTCATGGTGATCATGATTCCGCTCGCTTACTTCTTCGGGAAGCTCAGTGATAAAAAAGGGAATCGTAATATCGTCCTTTTCGCGTTAGCCGGACTATCGTTGCTTTCAATCCTGTCGTTCTTCTTGATTGGTCTTAAACCACTCTTTTTCGTCGGAATCGGGATCTTCATCCTCGGCTTCTTCTTGGCGATCTTCGAAGGAACGATGCCAAGTCTTCTACCGAGTATCTTCTATACGGATGTCCGTTATCGGACACTATCCGTGACGTTCAACGTCTCGGTCTCGATCTTCGGTGGAACGACGCCACTCGTTTCGACTTGGCTCGTCCATACGACACAAAATCCGCTTGCTCCTGCTTTCTATCTAACAGCAGTCAGCGTCATCGGATTCGTCACGTTCTTCTTCTTCTTTAAAAATACAGCCGGAAAAGCACTTAAAGGATCGCATCCGACTGTATCGAGTGAAAAAGAAGTCGCATCAATCGCGAAGAAACCAAACGATGCCCTCTGGTGGGCAGAATAATTGCTAGCTATAAGTAAGAGCCGTCTTCCACAGAAGACGGCTCTTTTTATTAGACAGCACTCAACTCTTTTACGACTCGGTCCGCGACTGCGAGTTCCTGCTCTTGTGCAAAATCGAACTGACAACCGATCGCAGCGAGCCCGTTTGCATGCGCCGCTTTGAAATCAGATAAGCGGTCACCGACAACGTAGCCTGACGAGATATCGTGCATCTTACAAATCTCCCGTACGAGTGCTGATTTATCACCGGAACGAATGTCTTCAATGCTATAGACATGATCGATATACGCTTCAAGTCCATACGTCGTCACGATTGCTGACAAGTAGGATGGCCACCCATTACTGGCGATATAGACGGAGTGACCCGCTTGTTTCAAACGAGCGAGCAACTCGACCGTTCCTGGATATAAGCGACCGTTCCCCGCTTTGACTGCCTGCTCTAAGCTACGTCGAAACTTGTGATCCGCAGCCTGTTGGTCTGTGGCTGAAAAGTCCGGTAGTAACGTCTGCCAGACTTCCGGTAACGAGACGCCCATGATCTGCTGATAGAGGGCGAGTGGGGTTTCCCCCTCCCAGCGTCCCGTTTGACGCAACTCTTGAAAGACCTCTTCTAGCGCATGCGACAGCACGGCATTCGTTTGAAACAACGTTCCATCCATATCAAAAATGTAGTGTGTCATTCGCTCTCCCCTTTTTGCTCTTGATTTATCATTTGAATCACGGATTCTATCGATCTATCCTCAGCAATTAGACGATCTGTCGGGCGGTGATCCCGATCAATCCACCAGCGTTTCATATCCGTCACAGAAAACTCCGTGGGCTGGCGCATTTCATGGCGACGAACCGTTTCTTCAAATGAGACGTCAAAATAATACGCCGCGTACCGTGAAGTAAAGCGTCGTTCCAACCGGTCAATCATCTCACCGTACCAGTTCTGTGCAAGAATTCCTTCCAGCAGAATCGTCGCGTGGCGTCCGTCAGCAAGTCCGATCAACTCTTCGATCCAGCGAATCGCCGGATTTCCTGGTCCATCTTTTACGTTCAACATCTCCCTGCGGATGACATCTTGCGAGAATAAGATGCTATCCGGTAAGACCGATCGTAACGCTTTTGCAAGCGTCGTTTTTCCACTACCAGAATTCCCACGGATGACGATCAAGCGCGACTTCATGTCGTGAACCAGTCCCCGTTTAAGGCAGCAATGTACCGCTCTGCAGAGCGCGCTACTGCTTCAGACGCACCGGTTTCGATTTTCCGATGAAAGGCGTCATATAATTTTTCAAAGTGAAGCGGACGTAACGTTTCTGCCATTCGCGCGACCGTCTTTGCCGGAAGCGGAATCACATTCGGATAGCTGTACATGAAACTGACCCATGCCCGATCGGCAACGATCCGAATGATGTCTCCTGTCAACAATAGCCCCGCTGACGCGTCTTTTCGTTCACAAATGACTGCTCCTTTGAAGTGACCACCGACGCGATGTAACATCACATCTTCTGCTAACTTCAATCGTTCACCACTCCAGAAGACGATACGCTCGCTTGGTCGTGTCACGAACGACGCATCATCTTCATGAATATAGATCGGTACGTCAAAAGTCTCCGCCCATTCGACTTGTGTCGCGTAATAATGCGGATGTGATAAAGCAATCGCCTGAATCCCGCCCAATTCGTCAAGTTGCTCTTTCGTTGCGGAATCAAGATATGTAATGCAGTCCCATAACAGGTTGAACGATTTTCCTTGGACAAGATATGCCGTCTGACCGATACCGAACGACGGTGTCGTCTGAATCGCATAGACGCCTGCTCCGTCGTCACTAATGACATTTTGATACGTTCCTGATTGTTGCATCGCATCGAGCGTCGTCCACGTTTGACCGGTTGGATTGACATACTGTCGTTCCTCTAAGCAAATCGGGCATGTTTCGCGCTCTGGATTGATTTGTTCAACACCACACGTCGTACAGATGATGGTTTCCATCTCATCATTCCTTTCCAATTCGTAAATGATTTTCCTGATATATCATACCATATTCCATTTATAGGGATTGGAGGGATTAAGAGGCGGTTATCGAAAGGAACATGTATGAAAACAAAGGAGGAGATTCTGATGTCAATTTCGACCCACCTCATTACGCCCCGCTTGAACGCTGTTTTTTTTGCATGTTCAGGATGTGAAACGTGCCGCCGCTTGGTATCACCAGTTACTGCAGCTGCCGTTTGATGCTTCGCGCGTCTCGTCACCTGTCTACAATCTTCCACTTGAGGGTCCAACGAGTTTGACGCTCGATGATCATACGAATGACGCAACGTACCGACATCACCCTTCTCCCCATGCCTTGTTTAATTTTTATACGACGGACATCGATGCATCCTATCAGTTTGTGCGGTCACTACACGCACCCATCATTCGAGACATCGAACGTTTCGATGACTTTGCTTACTTTACGTTTTCGGATCCTGACGGTAACGTCTTGATGCTCTGTACAGGGTAAGACAAAAGCAGGTCGAACCACTAATATGGGCTCGACCTGCTTTGTTTAATAAGACGTTCGATCGTCATTTATGACGCTTTGAAAACGTTCTGTGAATCGATTGATTGCCTCTTCCGTGTCTAAAATACCTGAAAACCAGATCTTCTTGTTCTGTGAAAATGTAAGATGCAGTGAGTCATGTATCGTGGATTGCACTTCAAGCATCGCAATCGTATCTGACTTCATTAACGTCTTTCGTGATAGAGTGACCAGTTCGTTCGTCAACGTTTCGCGTGTATCTTCTGACGTCTTTTCATGGAGAAGATCAACTGTCTTATGAAGCAATACGGCTTTTGAGACACGTGATAGATTCAACTCACGAATTTCGAACGTGTAGGCGTCCTCATGTTCATGCTGACGCTGGACGACGAATCGTGGAGAATGCACTAGGTGTTGAATGAAGTGAACGAACATTTCGATGGTCATTTCGGACATACCGAAACCCTCCCTTTTACGTGGATCAATGAACGAATGCCTTTAATCCTTTATCTGAATGGACAGTAAGAGTCCTGTATAAAAATCAATCAGGTGAATTGGAAATATCCCCTCCTCCCTGTAAAGTTATACCACAAAAACAAGTACAAAGTGTACATGTTTTTGTTTCAAAATTAAGATTCGATTAGCGTCCGAATCTTGTTTATAGTAACATAAAAGATACTAGTTTTAATCATAATTACCATCATCATGTGATAAAAATCTGAATGACTAGATTATGTACACGGATAAAGAGTCAGAGCTCGTTGATCCCACTCTGACTCTTCCTTCAATCGATCATCGTTGGCGCGATTAAATCTTGTAACGTGTATGCCTGCAACGCATCCGTAAAGGACATGAATGCTTGATCGAACGCTTGTCGTGTGTTTTGCAAACTACCATTTTTATTTGGAACTGTCACATTTTCAAGATAGGAGACTTCTTCAAATAAATGAACAATTTCTCCTAACGTAATCGTCTCTGGGGATTTTGCTAATTTGAATCCACCATTACGACCTTGTACGGAAATGATGAGACCAAACTTGCTCAATGAATGGACAATCTTCATCAAATGATTTTTAGAAATATCATAATGGGTTGCCACTTCCTGAATTTGTACGAGCCGAGTCGGATGCGACGCTGCGAAAATAAGCACACGAATGGCATAGTCCGTAGAGCGAGTCATCTTCATCCATTTCACCTTCTTTTTCTTTCCTTTATATAAACATAGTACAGAAGCTCACTCATTTTCACAATCAATAGTATGGTTTAAAGTGTCACTTCGAGTGATTTTGCACATATGTATATCGTTTATCTTAAAGGATATGAAGTGTCAAAATCTAGGGATTTTTTCGGAAAGAGGCAAAATGATATTTGGATCGATGAATCAAATCATGCAGATTATTGAATGTCTATGATAAGATTTCTTTAAACATGTATTTTTAGAGTTTGTTTCTATATCTTTTTAGAAAGAGGTCTAGTCATGAAGTGGCTCTCATCAAGTATGTTTCATCGATTTTATATCTTGTTACTCTCAAATTTCTTGATTTTTGCAAGCATTGGCGCCCTAACCTTTTACTTTTCTCAAAAAGAACTCGAGCAACACCGTGCTTCATCTCAAGAAATAACACTACAAAAAACGAAAGCTCGTACGCTTTGGAATGAAGCACAGCAAGTAAATCTTCAAATTCAACAAGTTGACTTTAATGATCAATCTGATCTCAAGCAGGTCAAGCAGCGGTTGGAACGTTTTCAACGACAGGTTCAATCATTTAATCAACGCTACTCAAATCCAGCGGACGAACGCTTTATACATCAACTCGTTCAATTTGCGAGATTTTTGGAACTGGAACTCACGTTGCAAGTACTCACGGATAATCAAAAGCTGGTTCAACAATCTGACTCCTCTATCAATGACTATTTTCGATTGATTCATGATGAAGAGCGAAAAGCGCAACAGTCACTACAACAAAGAACCGTTGAAGTTTTACGTTATGCTTTTGGTGTGATGATCATCGCTTTTTGCCTTCTCAGTTACTTGATTTTACGACTTGTGCGGTCTTTTCGAACGGACTTACTCGATCTCGTCGATCAAACGAAACAACCTGATCGATTGGAACATCATGATTTCCAGAACCGCCACGATGAGATTGGTTCACTTGGGCGATCGATGCAACAAATGACGACATTGCTCGCATTTGAACATCAGCAAACGCAAGCTGTTAATTCACAACTTCAAGAGTCTTTCTATCAACAAAAAATAATTGAGCGACAACTTCAATTTCAAAACCAGTTAGCTACTCAAATTTTACGCCATCAATCAATGTCAGGTCTTCACACTTGGCTACAAGCAATCGGTAGTCATTTTCGGGCGACGCATATCCATTTTTCACCACAGTCGGAAAGTTTTGAACCTGTACATATCGCCTTATCAGACGAACCGACATTTGACCAAGAGCGGCTAGAGTTAGAAGCGAAGACTGAGTTAGATACATCGCTCCATCTAATCGAGAAGGAACAATCGACGTTGTGTGCTCTCCCTTTACACAGTCCGTCAAAATTCATTGGTACATTGACGTTACAATTTCATCATCGTTTCACCGAGACAATCGCACTTCAGAAAACGACACATTTATTAAATATCGGATTGATGCGGTTGCTTGATGATATCCGTATAAAAGATCATCATCAATTAATTCAACGTATCTTAAATGGTCTTCGAGAAGCTATATTGTTCGTCGATGTGACGAACACAAATATCTTTACGAATCACATGTTCCATCAATTGTTCCCGAACTGGTCACCTTCTGAAAAACAATCCGAAAACTTAGCATTCGTCATCGAAACTTTCGAACCGTTGATTCTCGAAACAGATGCGTTATATGCCTATGTCGAACAAATCAAAGCAGGCTTTGAGCACGCAACAGTCGTTCCTGCTCAGGATTTTTCAATGTCAGACGATCGTCATGTAAGACTTTATACAGAATTTTTGTCCGATCGACAAGGGATTTTATTTGTTTTTCGTGAACGTACGGTTGAAGTCAATTATGCCAAAAGGGAGCAAAATTTCATTTCGGTTTTATCTCATGAGCTACGAACGCCGCTTGCGTCCATTGAAGGGTTTAGCGAACTGATGTTACATCGGACGTTGTCTCCTTCAAAACAGCGCAAATATCTAGAGACGATGCGGAGTGAGACACAGCGACTTAGTCAACTGTTAACCGAATTCCTTGATTATCAGCGACTCAGTCATCAAAAAGAATCATATCAGTTAGAATCATTTTGCATCGAACATATGCTCATTGAGTTAACGGAATGGTTGAACGTCACGACATCGACGCATCATATACAAATCGAAAGCGATGGTCCTTGCCTGATCACGGCTGATCCAGAAAAAATCCGGAGAGTCTTATTAAACCTCCTGAATAATGCAATAAAGTACTCTTCAGCCGGTTCGAACATTCAGGTCTCGTTAGCGTGCTGTGAAGCTGAAATCGTCATCACCATTAGCGATGACGGGTATGGTATTCCCAAAAAAGATCTTCCCCATCTGTTTGATCCATATTACCGCGTCGAACATGAAGATCATCTCCAAGTTCAAGGAACAGGTCTCGGTTTACCGATTTGTAAGGAAATCATTGAAGCGCACGGCGGACGGATCACCGTTCATTCAGAAATCGAAAAAGGATCCGACTTTTTTATCCGTTTACCTCGTGATGAAGAGTGGAACACAACCAATAACATGTATAAGAACAGTATGAATAATCTACAACTAGGAAGTGAAGAAAGTGGAAGCTGATTTAAATCAAATCGTTCGCTGTTTAAATCAAGATTTTAAACAGCAAAAAACTGTCTTCAGTGCAATACCCTTAAAAGAGACCAATCCCTGCATCGTCTTGATGGAAGATCACCGTAAAAGACGGATGGAGGATGCCTTGTATCAATATCCTGATTTCATCGCAGAGTTGGAATCACTCATTTATCGTTGTTTAATTGATGTCCGGGGAGCCCGTGAATCAGCCTCCCCTTCGGAGATTTTTATCTCTAAAGCCCAGCTTTATTCGCCGTATCATTATTTAGTCACCTTTTTATGAGAGGAGTCCGCCATGACTGTTCAAGAAAATACAGCATTGTTGATCATCGATGTCATCAATAAGATGGATTTCGAAGGAGCTGAGCAGTTATTGCAACAGACGCTCCCTGTCCTCGAACCACTCTCAAAATTAAAACAACATTGTAAACGTCAAAACATCCCAGTGATTTATGTCAATGATAATTTTGGTCTGTGGCAAGAGAATGTTAACCAAATCATTGATGAGTGCCGCGGTGGTCTTGGCGATGTACTCATCGAAACAATGCACCCAGAAGAGAACGATTACTTCATCATCAAGCCAAAACATTCAGGCTTTTTCGGGACCCAACTTGATATTTTATTGAAGCATTTGGAAGTCTCACGTCTTATCATCACCGGTCTAACGACAGATATGTGTATCTTATTTACTGCAAACGACGCTTACATGCGAGAATATGCTATTCATGTTCCTGAAGACTGTACGGCAGCAGAAACCGCCGTTGCAAAAGATCATGCTTTAGAAATTCTCAGTTCGACATTATCTCTTGATTGCTCTTCAAGTTTAAGTTTGATGAAGGGGGAATAACGATGTTGCATTATTTTTCTGGTACGTATGAAACAGCACGCCAACGTTTCAATGAGACTTCGAAGGAAATGCTCTCTCGGTATTATCCGAAACTTATTCATGAATCACTCAAACAACAAGGATCGCTTTGTTCCGATTGGTGGCATGGGCAATCCGGTAACAATTCAACATTATTGATCCTAACGAGTGGGTTACACGGAATTGAAGGATATGCAGGGAGTGCCATGCAACTTCAATTTTTATCAGACCATATGAAACAGCTAAATACGGGAGAAGTCGATGTTTTGCTGATCCATGGTATTAATGCGTACGGGATGAAACATCATCGTAAAGAAACACATCATAACCTCAATTTAAATCGAAATGCGATTCACGATTTTTCAAAGGCAGATTTACGTAATCCAGGTTTTGATGACTTACAGTCTTTGTTCATAAAACGACCAGGTTCAGGGCGTCGTCTGGATTATGTGCCGTTTACGTTACATGTCTTATACGACTTGATTCGTCTAGGTCCACATGCGTTTTTAAAGGCTGCGACACTAGGACAATTCAAACATCCGACCGGATTCTATTATGGCGGACGTACGCCAGACGCTTACTTCTCTGACGTATTAAGTCGTCTCGTCGATACCCTATCTACTTACCGACACGTCGTGATGCTCGACTGTCATACTGGTTATGGACCAGCGGGGCAAGTCCAACTCGTCATGTCATCGGATGATCCAAGACACGCAAAGGAAGTAGAAGGATATACACATTACCCGATTGTCGATCAACCACGAGATCAACAGTTTTATGCGATTGAAGGGGAATGGTTAAACTATCTGTATCAAGAAACAAAAAAGCGCGATATCGGTTTTTTAGGTTTAACCGTAGAGTGTGGGACGCTTGGAAAACATCCTTTCGCCCTACTCCGAACATTGAAAGCAACGATTGATGAAAATCGTCTCTTTTTCAATCAAGCAGTTGCCCCTCGACGGATTAGAGAGCGGTTCGATGCACTTTACATTCCTAAAAATAAACAGTGGCGACAGTCCATCTTGAATGAGACATCCTTCATTTTCAATAACATCACCGAGTGGGTCAATGAACCTAAAAACAACACTTTAATTAACCGATCACTTCAGCATAACGAAAAATAAGGTGAAAACAGGTTTGAAAGAAACTGATTAAGGTATATAACATGTGTAACTTTTATATGTTTAAAACTTAAAGGGGGTCTTTTCATGTTTCGTCATCAAAAGGAATTACAATTCGAAGTCAAGGTAGATCGACCCGATCCAAAACTTGCTCGGGCCGTGCAAGAGGTACTCGGTGGACAATTCGGTGAAATGACGGTCATGATGCAATATCTCTTCCAAGGCTTCAATTGCCGAGGCGAAGAAAAGTACAAGGATATGCTGATGGATATCGGGACGGAAGAAATCGGACACGTTGAGATGCTGTGTTCCCTTATTTCTCAATTGCTCGACGGGGCGTCACCGGATGATCAGGCAGAAGCTGCCAAAGATCCGGCGACAGCAGCAATTCTCGGGGGAATGAATCCTCAGCACCTACTTGTCAGCGGTCTCGGTGGATTGCCATCGAACGCAAACGGCATTCCATGGAACGGATCCTATATCGTCGCCAGTGGTAACTTATTGGCAGACATGCGCTCGAACTTACATGCTGAATCACAAGGTCGCCTTCAGGTCGCCCGCCTCTATCATATGACGACAGATGAAGGCGTTCGTGCTACCTTCCGTAAAATGCTCGCTCGCGACCGATATCACCAGTATCAATGGATGGCTGCGATCGAAGAACTTGAGACAAAAAACGGAATCGTCGTGCCGGCTACTTTTGCACCAGAAGACGAAATGGAAGCGCAACCGCATGCTTATGAGTTCTGGGACCTATCGGAAGGAACAGCTTCAAAAGAAGGTCGCTGGGCTCAAGGGGAAGCACAAGATGGAACTGGTGAATTCGTTCATCTAGAAAATCCTGCACCGCAAGGAAACATTCCGAACATGAAGGTACCAGCACACAAACTTCATCACGACCTAGCAGAAAAAACAGGAATGCAAAACGTTAAAGATACTGTCAAACGGATGTTACATGATAAGGAGTGAGACCGATGGCTAAATCACCACTTGCAATCCATGAAACACTCGAAATCCATGAAATCATGACGATGAAACAAGCTTGTCTCGTTAAAGCTGTTGCTGTTCGTTCTTTTGTTAAAGATGAGACGCTTGAAAAATTGATTGCTCAAGACATCAAAGATAGCGAACAAGCATTAAACGATTTACAAAGGCTATTGGCAGATCATGAAGGAGGCGGTTCTCATGAATGAAGCTCTTCAATCCATTAATCGTCCCAGTAAAAAACGAGACGAGTTGATTGCGACAGACTTCTTGATCAGCAGTAAATCACTTGTCCGTGCTTATGCTGTCGCGATTACGGAAACGGCTTCTCCTGATGTGCGGAAAGTCTTGACCGAACAACTGAACAAAGCCATTCAGACTCACGCTGCGATCGCCGGATACATGATCGATCACGATATGTATCACGCGCATGACTTGAAAAAACAATTAAAACACGATCAAGAAAAACTAGAAGTCGCTAAAGGATTATTATGACGTTCCCCCTTCCCTTCTGATCCTGAAGTGGAAGGGGTTTTCTTTCAGAATTCGTGTAAGGAGCGATCAGTCTCATGATTGACATCAATCACATTCAAATCAAACAAAGTGGAGAAACCGTTTGTCTCACCTGGGAAGGGACAAGTAACGTCCGTCTCTTATTAAATGGTAGACCCTGTTTCATTCAAAACTCGAATAGCTATCAAACGGAGACACTTCCTTTATTTGAGCCTTTGTCATTCGAACTGATCGATTCAGATTCGAAGACACGCATCGTCACCGCGCTTGTTTCAAGTACAGATGATTTGTTCTGGAACCGAAAAATGACTGTCCTGATCCAACAAGATCATGCTGTACGACTGTTATGGGGTGAAATTCCAGAAGTATCGCATTATACGGTATTTCAAGATGGACATCGGTTAGGTCAAACTATGATACCCGAGTGGCAAGGAACGATTGACCCTGAACGGTTTACACGTTTCGAAATCCGGGTGTTACGTCCCATTTCTAGAAAAGCGATGCCGTTCGCACGGACAATCGAGAAGTTCGCCCGCGTTACGAATCAGATAAAACAAGAACAAGACCGGGAACGAGAATTTGAACAGTTCGTGCTCTATTTTTCTTTGTATCCACTATCCGCTTCACATATGAAGGTTTCTTCATACCGATTACGTGTACTGACGTTCATTGCTCCTCCGATTCTCGTGAATCCGAATCCGTTTTCTCCGCATCGATATTTTGAAGGCGATGCGCGACAATATTCGCCTTTTTCTAAAGAGTATCGCACCTTTACAGAAGTCCTGACATGTAGTGGTGAAACTACTCATCAACTATCAAAACAAGCAAATCCTACCCGCTCTTTTGATGCTCGCCATCAGTTATATCGAGAAGATGTTGCCTCGACACAGCGGGTCTATTTATCAAATCAATCACCAACTCGGTATACACTCCACCATTCTGTCGGTAATCCGCTCGTCGTCTCACCTAACATCGACTACGAGATCAAGGTGGCACATCGTTCAAATCTTTGGCGTATCGCAGGAACACATCTCCAATCACCGCATCATGAAGTGTACTTAGATGAAGGGGACGATTGTTTCGAGACGATTCACCAAGCCCATGATTTAGGTTTAAGTTTTCTCGGCGATCCGCTGCCGAGTTGTCACTGGTTACATGTGATGAATCAATGAACAGAGAGAAAGCCGCGACCGATTCGTCGCGGCTTTTCATATTTAGTCGTGAAATCGAGCACGTGTCTCCGGAGACGGCAGTGCACACTGCTGTTTTTGCCCGAACCAACGATGGCGATTATTTGCAACGAAGTCATAGACACGATCCCGAAGTCGACGTGGAACAATCCGAAGTATACTTAACAGATGCCACCCACCTCTTAAATGACCGGCAATCCGTAACGCAGCATCGGATTTAATATACGGTACACCTCGGTCAATCACAACGACACTGTCGATCGTTTCCGGGAGATGATGGCGCCTTACGAGTTCTTGCCCCGTCTCCCCTTGCAATGAAGCAAAGTCATGGTACCCTTGATCTCGCTTTAAGATGAACTGGACACTCGCGTCACAGAGATTACATTCCCCGTCAAATAAGACGATTGCTTTCATGATTGATTCATCCTTCCCTATCTGTTTAACAAATAATTTCGTACACTTTTTCTTTACCACACTTTAGGTCAAAACATGCATTTAATCAGTATGTTAAATCATGATAACGCTTTTGTTCATTGTCTTTCTTACGTTATACTGGTTTTGTAAACATTTGGAACCGTTCATTTATTTGAATGTATCTATGTAAAGGAGCGTACATATGACGAAACGACCGATTGCCATCGTGACCGGTGCCAGTCAGACACGCGACATCGGAGCTGCCATTTGCCGCCAGCTTGCCTCGTCCGGACATGACTTGGTCTTTACTTCTTTTAAAGCAACAGCGGATTGGGCGGCTAGTTTTACGACCGAACTCGAAAATCAAGGTGCCCGCGTCCTTGCGATCGAGCTAGATTTAGGTCAAGCAGATGCTGCTGACGATTTATTCGCACGCATTGAAGACTTTGGAACACCAAGCATCCTGATCAACAACGCTGCCCATTCGACGATGACGGATTGGAAAACGCTTGATGCAAAAAGTCTCGATCAACACTATGCCGTCAATCTCCGGGCACCGCTGTTGCTTGCGACACGTTTCACGAAACGATTCGCTGAAGCACATCTAACGTCCGGTCGTATCATTCAACTGACATCGGGACAAGATCTCGGTCCGATGCCTGACGAGATTGCTTACGCTACGACAAAAGGTGCCTTGTCGACATTTACAAAGACTTACGCGGCAGCCGTAGCACCGCTTGGCATCACCGTTAATGCGGTCAATCCGGGTCCGACAGACTCGACTTGGATGGATGAAGCAACACGGACAGCGCTTAAACCTAGTTTTCCATTCGGGCGAATCGGTGCGCCAGAAGACGTCGCACGATTGATCCAATTCCTCGTGAGTCCTGACGGTGACTGGGTGACCGGACAGATCATTCATTCCGAAGGCGGCTTTGAACGCTGAACATGGAGAACATAAAATCCCCCCTGATTTTTACATCAGGGGGGATTTTTGCGTTATCGAAAAACCGGACCCAGTTCCGTCAAAAAATCGTTCCAGGCTGTTTGATGCAACTCGCTATAGAGTTCTGGCATTTGGTCTCTTTCAAAAAAAGTAATATCGAGTGATTCATCGGAATCAATCGTCAATTGCCCCCCATTGATTCGGCAAACGAAAAAATGGACGATCGGTTGGGCGACATCCCCGTTTGGATACATCTCTTCGTACTTCGAATAGACACCACTCAAACGTTCAATCGTGACATGAAAACCGGTCTCTTCAAAAATCTCACGCTGTGCGGCTTCGACAATTGACTCTCCCAGTTCCAGTGCGCCGCCGGGAAAGCCCCATGCTTGTTGCTCTCGCCGTTTTTGAAGAAGAATGCGCCCCTCCTCGTCGAAGACGATGCCACCCGCAAAGTTCAACATCACTTTTTCTTGACCGACCTTACTGCGAAGAAAACGTATGTAGTCCATCTGTCGCCCCTTGAAGTTTGACGTGCTTCAGCCATGCAATCAGTTGCTTGATCATGGCATCGGTCACGGTATGGTTGACACCTGGAAAAACGTCTAATACGGTCGTTTGCGCCATACCTGCTTGAACAGCTGTCCCGTGATAAAACTGCTGGATCGATAGTGGAATGATGTCATCGGCATCGCCGTGCAGGAGCAATCGCGGACGCTCATCCATCACACTGATCGGATCGAGCTTCCATGGTACATCCTCCTGTTTGATGGCAGGTCGCCCGTCACGAACGCGGAATTGACGTTCCGCTTCAAGATAGGCACCGCCCCCATTGATCGCAACAAGCGCTTTAATCGGCTGACGTGCCATGATTCCATGGGCAATGAACCCACCCATCGAGACGCCGATTGCCATCACATCTGAAACATGCCAGCCTGATTGTTCGATGATAGCTGTCACTTCCGTAATCGATTGTTCGACGACCGTCCAAAAATAGGTCGTCGTTACTTCTTTATCGTAAGGGTCATCAAACGGTTCTCGTTGATCATGTCGAACGAGTTCCGGAATGAAGACATCGTATCCTTCGTCAGCGAGTTGCTCAGCAAACGCTAGATAAGAAACAGCTGTCCCACCCCAACCATGATAGAGCAGGATGGCTCCTGTTGGTTGAGAGGATCGGACGATATGGACATGAAAATCAAGCTTCATTTTTTAGCTTCTCCTGATTCAAGCGGACGATCGTTCTCGCGAAGTCATCTTCCGGTAATCGTTGTCCGTTCTCAAGAAACGGTTTCCAGTACGGTCGAATCTTAAATAGCGAGACCGTATCACGATAGACTGTTCGGCGGACGATTTGTTTTGTCGTCAACGGCAATCCGTTCTCGCTTTCGACCTGAATGCCACAGATCTGACCACCAATCGATTTTCCGTTCAAAAGTTTTAATTGCGCGACTTCTCCTAGAAAACTGATCGTCGGTTGTGTGACGACGGCGTGCACGACTTCTGACTTCACACGCCGTAATACCGTTTTTTCGATGACGACGGAAAGTCCAAGATAAACAGCTTGGTTGATAATATACGCACCGATTCGTCGTTTGGTCGTTGAATGCATGAATGGTCCTCCTTATACGTTAAAATAGACGACAGCGCCGAGTCCACTGACCGCAATCAGGTAAAAGACGATCGCGAGTCGCTTGTTTGCGGCAGAGATATCCTTTCGGACGAGGATCTTACTATACCGAAACGTCAAAAATGCGAACACGAGCAATGCCAAAATTAATAATGGTGCCATTTGATTCCCCCCTCTTCTTTTTTATTCTACATCATTTCTGGTTTCGAATTGTTATATTTTACAAGTAAAGTGGTATATGCTTGATCCATATGTAATCAATCCAACAATGAAATGAGGTTTACATGTTGAACACTACAACAATTTGCTGTCTTGTTGAGTCGAAGACGCCTAGTTATCTTGTTCGGGAACTGCCGCCGCTTGGCATCCATGACGTCCACGTCCGCACCTTAGCCGGTGCCATCAGTATTGGTGCCGAACTTCCCCAATGGCTGGAACAGGATATAACCGAAACCGTTTATGATTATCCACTCGAGACCGGATATGAAAGTTACGGCGAAGTGATTGCTGTTGGTGACGCGGTCCAAATCGTCAAGCCGGGTGATCGGATCGTCAGCTTCTATGGACATCAAGATCAAGCGATCGTTCCTGAATCGAAGGTCATCCCGGTTCCTGCTCACATTTCACCGCGTGAAGCTTTACTTCTGATCCTGTCTTGCGACGCGGCAAAAGGCGTCCGAAAGCTGACATTGACGCCCGATTCTAGCGTCTTAGTTTCTGGAATGGGTACGCTCGGTTTGCTGACGGTACATTACTTACGGCATTACTTTGATGTTTGTCAGATTGATATCATCGAGCCGCTTACGTCCCGAGCGGAGTTAGCGCGTCAATTAGGTGCACGTGTTGTCACACCGGGTTCAAGTATGTATGACGCCGCCATCGAATGTTCCGGACGTCAAGCGGCCTTTGCCGAGCTTCAATCCGCTGTCCGTCCTCATGGTTCAATCTGCGTCTTATCGGACGGCAACCGGGAAGCCTTGGCGTTGACGCCCGCTTTTCACGCGAAAGAACTTCAGATCGTTGCATCGAGTGACGGCTGGGACTACCGCAAGCACGCAGACTGGCTCTTTGCAGACGAGCGTCACGCGACATTGCCCGCTTTGTTCGAACACGAGACTTCGTTTTCGGAGCTCGCCAGTTGCTTCGCTGCCTTGATGGAAACACCAGATCTCCCGATTAAAGTATTCGTTGATTATGAGCAGACGAGCTGAACACCGTTCGGATCCGTACCTACTAGCGATACGTCGGAAAAGACTGCTTCTTGCAAGACGGTCTTCTCTCCGCGGACGGTTTGGATTTGTGACATCGGTTGATCGAACAGTTTCGCTAAATCCGCCTCTAATCCTTCTCGTGGCGTCGCCAGAACGAGACGCTCAAGTGTCGTTCCATCAGTATCCGCAATCGCATCTTCATGGATTTGCAGTTCAATCCGTAATCCGTATGGTGTCTGCAAGAACGTCCGACGCTCGTTCGCTTGGACCGTGAACGATAACGTTTCTGCGCGGTCGAGAATCGCTTGCACGTCACCAGGCTGAATCAAAAATCCGATGTGATCGAAGCGAACCGTTTTTCCGAATCCGATCGTCACGTTGACCGCCCCCCGTTTCATTTCGATGATTCGGAATAAAATTTGATCCGCTCGAAAATCATTCCATGACAGAGGTGGATTAAACGAAGAAAATTCTCCGTCCTTCTTCCCGATGCGCTGGGAAACGTGAAACCCGCGTGCCGTGTACCAGGCTTCTGTTTCTTCCAAATGTGGTGTCCAGATATGGTAGTGAAATAGCATTTACATACACTCCTTTTCGTTGTTCCAATCGTTCCACGTCATCACTTCGACTTGGTTCGATTCATTCAAGTACTGTCGTAATAACGGGAGGTGCGCAGCACCGTACAAACAGACGATTCGCTCGTTCGTCTGAGCGAGTTGCAGTAAACGATTTGTGATCTTTTGATTGCGGACTTGCCAGTAGCGTTCGATCCAAATCCGCCCGCTTTCCAGTCGTTCGATTTGATCATAGATTCTAGCCGACGCTGCAATCGTTTCTTCAGCGTGCAATCGGTCGAGCCATTCGGAGAAGGATAACTGCTCCATCGCGTGCTCTAACTGTTCTGTCCGCTTCATCTCAGCCGCGACGATCGTCTCAAAGGCTTCCGGATGATGTGAACGGACGATTCCTAAATCCGGTACGCCAGGTACGACTTCGTTCCAATCGACCCCATGGAGATGTGCTAATCCTGCCATCCGGGCTAAGCGAAAACCAATTTGTTGCCGTTCATTATCAGCTAAGTCGCTCTCGGATTGACAGGTTTCATATGTATGTTGCAAATCATTCATGCGTTCGGCTACCGTCTCAAGAGCAACGCCTGTCGGTCGAAATGCGTTCAATCGAGCAACGACTTCTTGGATTTCTCGTTGCCGTCGTTCTGATCTGACATCAAATATCGACGGACGAATCAGATCTCCATTGGTCGGGCGATCGAGATGGAACATGCCTAGCAGTAAAATCTGAGGTTTCATCTACCCCCCTCCTTTTCCTGATTTTACCTTATATTTGGTAAGGGAAGCGACTTTTACCTATCATGAATTTACGTTCCTATTCAACAAATACTCATATAAGGAGGTTCCGATGAAAAAGATATTTGTCATTGTGTTCATTGGATTTTTATTCGGATGCAGTCAAACCGGTACAGAGGACGAAGCTAGTTATGCCATGATCGTCATTGTGAATAACAAAGAGTATAACGGAACAGAAGCAGAATTGGATGCATCTAAGCAACAAGGAGAAAAAATTAGCACGATACTAAAGAAAACAAAAGCATATGAAATGCCCCAAGCGAACAGTCAATCGAATCTTTTTTCAGTCGGGTCCACCATCTATTCTGTTAAAGGAACAGAAGATTTTATCATCGTAAAAGACAAAGAAAATAAAAAATGGCTTTTACAAAAGGTAAGAGATATCAAAAACCATTTGAATTAATGAGGTACTTAACACTTTTAACGTGGTACCTCTTTAGAAGTACTAACAGCGGAGATGTTTTGTACTTTTACACGAGGTATGGTGAGAAGAATTTAGAAAGGAGACAGATGGCGCCATCTGTCTCCTTTCTTTTATCCTGTTAAGCTTGATTTGACGAGCAAGATCTTACCACTTTCCTCAGCATCGATATAAGAAACGGCTTGCACATCGAGATGGATATCACGACCGAATAAACGGTATAGCCGTTCCATCAGAAGTCGTTCGTCTGATTGACTGAACCGCTCTGCGTCCGGAACGTAGTAAATCGATACGCTATCCGGCGTCATTTGAACATATTGAATGCGTTCGATACTGTTTGGTAAGTGTTTGACGAGACTTGACAGTTGCGCTTCAAAAATCTTCTGCCCATCCGGTTTTTGGATGAAGGCGCGTCCTCTTCCGTCAATTGAATCAATGATTGGTCCTGGATGACCGCACGAACAGGTGCGTTGACTCAGCGTCATCCGATCGCCGACACGGTAGCGAATGAGTGGCGTCCCATGTGTATCAAAACTCGTCACGAGAATCTCCCCGTCTGTATCGAGTTCGATGATCCCCATCTCATGATGCAGATGTTTTTGACCAAACCGACATTCCGAAACGATTGGTGCCCCTTCAGACGATGCATATTGATCAAAAACTAGTCCGTGAAACACTTCTTCGATGACTTGGCGCTCTTCCGCATCGATCCGTTCAGCCGTCGGAAAAATCGCAATCGGTTGACACGTCAAGCGGATCCCTTCTCACTTCGCGAACCGGGCGAGCTCAATCATCGCTGACGGAAGACCATCGATCGTTTCTGGTTGAAAACGTTCGATGGCTTCAAGATACGCTGCCATCGTCCGTGGAGACAATCGTTTTACCGTGAACAAGAGCTGATTCGCCGCTCGATTCATTCGCCAATAGACGTCCACCTGTTGACGCTCGGGTACGAGATCCTGTGCCGTAAAGCTGATTCGTCGCATGCCACGGTAGACACCGTGGGTCGCCTTGAAATAATCCAGATGGGCCATGCGAATTTGCATATCCGGTATCGTATATCGTACTTGCAGTGACATGCCTGTCGTTCCGCCCGTTTTCCCTATGATTGGTGCAGGAATGTCCGTTTGAATTTCCGCCATCTTCGTTCGTAATGTTTCTTTTGATAATACAGGGATGTTTTTTAGTTCTGATAAGTCTTTGAACGGTAGGCGAATGCCATGTGAAGTGAAGAGCTGATGGTAATAGGGACTGTGTTCCGTACAGAAGTGAAGGAAGTCATTTAAACGATCAAGTTGTTCCGCTTTGACGTCGATCGTCGTATGTTCTCGTTCGAGGAGCATCCGGAACCGTTCTTGATAGGCCGGTCCATAACGTTCGCGATGCAATTGATACCCATAGAGGGTTGTGAAGAGGTGCTGGAGAAATAGAGGAGAGCGATTGTAGATCTGCTCTTTGATACCCATGTCATCACGTCCTTTCGCAAGGGAAGTAACGGTTTCGATGTCTCTACGATAGCCTATGTACCTGACAAGAATATGACAAAAATAAGGGAACATGCATCCTGACAAATTACTATCGCCTTGGACAGGTCAGACGATCATCGCTCTATTATACTAAAAACAAGGAGGTGACAAGATGTGGCTCGAATCAATTCAACGCGTCATTGACTATATCGAAGATCATTTAGAAGATTCGCTCGATCTCAACGTTTTGACAAGGGTGGCGCAGATGCAAACGTATCCTTTACAACGGACGTTTTCGTTACTTGCGATGATGACCTTACCGGAATACATCCGCGGGCGACGTCTGACGCTCGCTGCCCAACAATTGACACAGACGGACGAAAAAATCATCGATCTCGCCTTACGTTTTGGTTATGAGACGCCGGAAGCTTTCACAAAAGCTTTCAAACGTCAGCATGGTTGTTCGCCGACGTTGATGCGAAACGAGCGACGTCCGATTCACGCCTATAACCGCCTGAGTATTCAGGTGACTTTGAAAGGACTGGAGCAAATGGATTACCAACTCATCGAACGACCGGCTTTACAGATTTCAGGATGGCGAAAACATTTCCCGACGCAAGATGGCGCCCAACAGCAACTGATTCCGTTGTTTTGGAATGATGTGAATCGTTCTGGTCAAGACGCGATTTTGTTCAAACAAAACGATGGAAAGATCGAAGGTGTGATTGGTGTCTGCTCCAATTTCACCGAAGCATCAATGGATTATTGGATCGCGACAACGACAACGGAAGTCCTGCCCGGTCAAGAGACGATGACGATTCCGGCGAGTCTTTGGGCGACGTTTCCGGTCGTTGGTCCGATGCCGCATGCCATTCAAGAGATTTGGCAGCGTATCTATCAAGAGTGGCTCCCATCGCATGGATATGATCCTCTGCCTCACGCTGAACTCGAAGTGTATTCGGCAGGCGACCCGTCTGCCGCCGATTATCAATCTGCCATCTGGATTCCGGTGCGTCCGCGCGACTGATAATTTCAGGACATACGAAAAGGCGAAATCATCGGTGGTCTCGCCTTTTACGTTGTACGTCATGCATACTGTTGTTTAATCAGTAACGTTTTGCCACTGATTTCTTTCGGTATTTCGGGTACCGCGCGCATGACGACATTCAATTGTCCGTCAAACAGTCGGTCAAGAACGAAAAAGAGTTTTTTCTCATGTTCTTTCTCAAAACATCGTTCATCCGGAACATACA
Source organism: Exiguobacterium acetylicum DSM 20416 (assembly GCF_000702605.1). Classification (NCBI taxonomy): domain Bacteria; kingdom Bacillati; phylum Bacillota; class Bacilli; order Caryophanales; genus Exiguobacterium; species Exiguobacterium acetylicum. The sequence goes on from NZ_JNIR01000001.1 coordinate 1,318,646, forward strand.
ATAATACAATCTCGTCCCGCGTCTCTTGAATGTATTGCACGCGTTCGATACAGTTCGGGAACGCTCGAACGATTCCCGCGAGCTCCCCTTCAAAAACACGATGTCCGTTTCTGAGTTGAATGAAGCTTCTCCCTCGACCATCAATCGAAGCGATGATTGGACCTTGATGACCGCACGGACACGTTTCCTGACTGAGCGTCATCCGATCGCCGACGCGGTAACGGACGAGTGGTGTCCCGTGTGTATCAAAACTCGTCACGAGAATTTCTCCATCCTCATCGCGTTCAATGATTCCCATCTCATAATGTAAATGTTTTTTCCTATACGGACATTCGGCGACGATCGGTGCCCCTTCTGAAGACGCATACTGGTCATAGATCGGTGCATGGAAGACGTCTTCGACGAGTGCTCGTTCTTCTGCTGTCATCATCTCTGCCGTCGGGAAAATCGCTTTCGGTCGGAACGTACAGGTCATCCCATATTTTTTAGCATATCGTGCGACTTCAATCATTCCTGAAGGCAAACCATCAATCGATTCCGGCTGAAACCGATTCAGTTGTTCAATGTATACAGCAGCGGTTTTCGGATTGATATTTTTGATCGAGAACAGCATCTGATTGATGACTTTGTTCGTCCGCCAGTAGACCGGTGCCTTTTGTTGCGGCGAAGCGAGCGTTTGACCGGTAAAACTTGCACGGCGCATTCCTTGATCGACTCCATGGGTCCACTTGAAGAAATCGAGGTGTGCCATCCGGATTTGCATATCTTCCTTTGTATAATGCACTTGAATCGATTTACCAGTCGTCCCGCCCGTTTTTCCGAGAATCGGGGCATGGACGTGCGCATGGACGTCTTCATTTTGTTGCCGTAAGATTTCTTTCGTTAAAGGGGGAATCTGCTTTAGCTCGTCAATCGATTTTAAAGGGAGCTCTAATCTGATAGAAGAAAACAATTCCTGATAGTATGGACTATGCGTTTGGCAAAAAGAAAGGAAGTCGTTTAATCGATGCAACTGTTCTGCTCGAACGTCAATCGGTCGTCCTAACTTCTGTTTCAGTTCTTGTAAGCGTTGCTGGTAAGTTGCACCGTATCGTTCGTGGAACAGACGGCGTCCTTGTAAAGTCGTCAATAAGTTTTGAATGAAGATTGGTGAGTGAAAGTAGATCGATTCTTTAAGCTGCATGATGTCACTCCTTCCATAGTTAGACCACCTTTTACTGATACTTTCATCTTATTTCCAGTCGCTGCCCATCTCAATTAGTTCTTCGTGAATAAACTTAGCTTTTATTTTCATGGCGATTTATTTTAATGAACTCTAATTCACGAACATCTTCTTACCGATTCTTGAACTTACAATTTTTCTTCCCTCACAAAAAATCCGATCGACGAAGAGAAGTTCCTTCATCAATCGGATTCATAGTAGGGTCCTTACGATTTTGCGACTTTTTGTAACATTTGACATCCGTAAGCCCGCAATTTTATCGCTTCGAGTACGAGCGACATCTGTTGCTGATCCAATCGTTCAATCAGCTCGATGATCGTGATCGTCGTTCGTCCATTATACAGTTGAACGATCAAGTGAATGATTGCTTCTAACGCTGGATTCGGATAGGGTTCAGCTAGAAATTCACGGTCAAAAAACTCGCCACTATCCGGGAAAAAGTAATCCGAAAATCGTTCGAGCACTTGTGGCTGTCCTGTCGCAAGGTACAGCATCGAGACCATCGCTGCATCTTCCCGGTGTTTCGGCTTTAAGCGTCTCCACAACAGATCGAATCGTCGTTCATGTCCCTCTTGCATGAATTGTATCGTCTGCATGGTTGAAGCCCCCTTTATTTTCATTCTTCCTGTTGGTTCTCTATATTCATCTATTCCCTATTCCGTTCACCTGAATCGTCTTAGCATAATCTCTTGCGATTGAACCGACTCGATTGGGGGTACATTACAACAGATATAAGAGAGGAGTTTACATCCATGCCAACGCGTTTAGCTTTAGCCGGAGCCACCGGATACATTGGTCACAACCTACTGAATGAATTAAAGAAAAAATATGACGTCATCGCCCTTTCACGAAACGGTGATGATAAGGACAATGAGGAACGCGTCGAATGGCGATCGTGCGATCTCTTTTCTTTAAACGATACGATCGAAGGTATGAAAGGAGCGGACATCGCTGTCTATCTCGTCCATTCGATGATGCCTTCTGCCAAATTGACACAAGGATCGTTTGAGAACATGGATTTGCTGTTAGCTGATAACTTCGCCCGTGCCGCAAAAGAAAATGGTATCCGCCAGATTATCTACTTAAGTGGTATCATCCCTGAGGAAACAGAAGACCTATCACGTCACTTAAAGAGCCGACTGGAAGTCGAACGTGTCCTCGGTGCATACGGGACTCCAGTGACGACGATCCGTGCCGCGTTGATCGTCGGTCCAAAAGGCTCATCGTTCCCGATCTTATCGAAGCTCGTCAAACGCCTTCCCGTCATGGCACTCCCCCGCTGGACGCGCAACAAAACGCACCCAGTCGCCTTGTCCGACGTCATTCATGCACTTGGCGAAAGTGTTGATCGTGACGACGTGAAAGACCGGGCAATCGATATCGGTGGTCCGGAAGCGATGACTTACAAAGAGATGATTCTTAAAACGGCAGATATCATGGGAAAACGACAACCGACGATCGATATTCCTTTACTGACCGTTAAATTATCCCGCCTCTGGGTGACGCTCGTGTCCGGGGAACCAAAAGAAACCGTCTATCCACTTGTTGAAAGCATGGTGCATGAGATGGTCGCAGATCCAGAAAAAATGGTTCCAGGCATCAGTGACGGTAAAATCACTTTCGAACAATCGGTTCGGGATGCGTTAAAAGAGGAAGAAGAACAAAAAGGCTCTTCCTCCTCGTCGTCTTCGACACCAGACGTCCTAGACGTTCGTTCAGTCCAACGTGTCCTTCTACCGAAGGATCGTGACGCCGATTGGGCAGCCGATGATTATATGAATTGGTTGTCTTCGTTTGCCCGTCCCTTCCTATCGTCAACTGTGCAGGATCAAGTCGTCGGAATCCACATTCCATTTTACGAACAACCACTACTTGAATTGACGAAGGAACCGGTCCACGACCGACAAATGGCGACGTACCGGATTACTGGTGGACTGTTCGCGAAAGTCGAGCAAGATAGCCGTGGTCGGATTGAATTCCGGCAAATTCCTGGTACACAGGAATGTATCATCGCCATCCATGAATTCGTGCCCGCGTTGCCTTGGGTACTCTATAAAGCAACGCAGGCGAACGTTCACTTGCTTGTGATGTACCTCTTTAAATTACACTTGTTGCGTCGGATTCATTCGACGGAGCAAGAATCGACAAGCGCAGACGAAATCGTTCCGTCATCTTGATCACGATCACACGATCCGCCTCTTCCCGGGCGGATCGTTTTTTGTCGCTTTTAGAAGGATGACGAAACTGAAAAAATCGTGATACACTGAACGGTGACTGAAAGAAAGGGGTTTCATCGCATGCGCTCATTTGAGGAACGATTATCGAACCAACTCGAGGCGACGGCCTCACTCGTCACATTGATTCAACCTTCAACGGATCAACTTCGTTTAGATAAACTAGATAAATTCGCCATGAAACTATTAAAACGAGAGTTCACGATTGCGTTTGCTGGTCATTTCTCGGCTGGGAAGTCGAGCATGATTAACGCCTTGACAGGAGAATCGGTCTTACCAACGAGCCCGATTCCAACGAGTGCGAACATCGTGACGCTTCAGCAAGGTGACACGGATTCAGCGATCGTTCACTTTCACGAACAACCGTCTGTTCGCCTGACAGCGAAAGAGCAAGAGGAGCATCTTCAAACGCTTGGGAAGAGTGGCGATGTCCGACAAATCGACTTGACGCATGCCGCGTCCAAGCTGCCACCTGGTCTTGTCCTAATGGATACACCTGGCGTTGACTCGGTCGATGATGCCCACCGTGTATCAACGGAATCCGCACTTCACTTAGCAGACATCTTGTTTTACGTCATGGACTACAACCATGTCCAATCCGAATTGAACTTCATGGTAACGGATGAATTACAAGCTGCCGTACCTGAGTTATATTTAATCGTCAATCAAATTGATAAACATCGTGACGATGAATTATCATTCGACGCATTCCGCCGCTCGGTCCATGCATCCTTCGCCGAACATGGTGTCGTGCCAAAAGGAATCTTCTTTACGAGTCTAAGGAATCCAGATCATTTGCATAACGATTTTACGGAAGTCGAACAGCTCGTTAAGCAAAGCATTCGCGACGCTCAACCGAAGTTGTTGACGTCTGCCGCTTTGACACTTGAAAGTCTTCACCAAGAGCATACACGGTATCTCACACGTCTCGTTTCAGAAGCCCACGAGACGATGACTGAACAATTGAGTGACGCTGAACGACGCGATCCGGCGACGATCGAAGCCGAACTAGTCCACATCTCGCAGCAATTAGAAGCACGCCAACCGGACCGTTGGGTACAGACGTTTTCGTTGCATCGGGATCAACTCTTGAAAAATGCGACCTTGATGCCGTTTGAGTTACGTGAGAAGATGCGCCGTTTTCTTGAGTCACGCCAACGTGACTTCAAGGTTGGACTATTCCGTAGCACGAAAAAGACGGAAGCGGCTCAAGCAGAGATCGCGCAAGACGTGCTACGTGCCTATCAGACGGTGACCGCTTCCGAAATTTCGCTACATTTACGTAACTTGATGAAACAATCGTTACGTGACCTTGGTCTCTTGCAGGATATGCATATCGTCGCAATCGATCAGCTCTCACTCGACCCACCGCTTTCCGTACTCGAAAGTGCCTTGCCAACCGGTATTACGATTACCGGTGAATCGGTGCTCCAGTTCACGAATCGTGTCGCTGAGCAGACACAAGCGTGGTTCGTCAAGGAAACGAACGCGTGGCGGGAGCATGTGCGCCAAGAGTTAACGGTGACTTTCCCGAAAGAACAAGCTGAACTATTGCAACGACAGTCGTCACTACAGCACAAATGGAACAGCGTCCAAGTATGGCAACAGGCTACCGTAGCACTTGAGCGTTATGAGCATGGTGTTGCCGATCCATCTGATCAACAACTCGAACGAGCTCGGACGCAAGTTTCGGTCTGGGAGGAGCAATTGATCCAACAAGAAGCGGCGATCGTCTCCTTTACCGGGTATGAATCGGTGACAGAAACTACTGCGTTTGAAGTTGCGACGACGATCAGTGAGCAACAAGCCGTCCGTTATGCACCGGAAGACGTCGCTCAAATCCGTCAGCATCTGAATGGTCTTCAAGGTTTTGAAGATGCCGTCGCTTATTTGAATGACAAATTGGACCGACTGACACACCAATCGTTCACGATCGCCTTATTCGGTGCCTTCAGTGCTGGGAAATCGTCGTTTTGCAATGCCTTGCTCGGAGATAAGGTACTACCGGTCTCTCCGAACCCGACGACCGCGTCGATCAACCGGATTCATCCCGTTGACGCTGCACACCCGCACGGCGTGGCAGAAGTCACGTTCAAGTCGGAAGCAGCGATGCTTGAAGACTTAAATGAAGCGATGGTCGGGACGATGACTTTTGAGTCAACGAAACAGGCATACGATACGCTCTTACCACGTACCGCGTCACTGACGGATCCGTTCTTGCGTGCTTTCTTGAAAGGATTCCCTGCCGTTCAATCCTTCATCGGTACCGTCCAGACGGTCGATCAAGAAGCTTTTAAACAGTATGTCGCGCAGGAAGAACGAAGCTGTTTCATAGATGTCATCGATTTCTATTACGATAGCCCGTTAACACGTCTTGGCGTGACGCTCGTCGATACACCGGGAGCAGATTCAATCAATGCCCGTCATACTGATGTCGCTTTTGATTACATCAAGAACGCGGATGCGATCTTATTCGTCACGTACTTCAATCATGCCTTCGCCCGCGCTGACCGTGAATTCTTGATTCAACTCGGTCGTGTCAAAGACGCATTCGAACTCGATAAGATGTTCTTCCTCGTCAACGCGATTGATCTTGCTGCGTCAGATAGCGAACGTCAAGATGTCTTGAACTATGTCGCGACGGAATTGCAACGGTTCGGGATTCGATCGCCCCGACTGTATGGCGTCTCGAGCTTACAAGGACTCACGGAAAAGCAACAAGAGCGATCGGATTCAACTTCCGGTTTACCTGAATTCGAGGAGGCATTCCATCACTTCCTAGCGGAGGATCTGACCGGTCTCGCCAAAGTATCGTTGTCTGAGCAGACGGAAAAGACCGTCCAGCGACTCGAACGATTTATCGCTGCGACTGAAGCGAATCTGTTGCGAAAAGAAGAACGGTTGGCTGAGCTGTCTGCTTTAGAACAGCAGGTCACGGATCGTTTCGAAGACAATCGCGCCGCTTTGATCGAACCTGCACTCAAAGCAGAGATCCATGAGCTGTTGCATCATGTCGTACAACGCATTTATTACCGTTTCCCCGACTTTTTCAAGGAATCCTATAATCCTGTTCGTTTTGCTCAAACTGGCAAAGGAGCGGCATTACAGGATGCATTAACGGAACTGTTGACGTTCCTTCGGTTCGATTTTGAACAAGAGCTCCGGGTCACGCATTTCCGTGTCGATCAATGGCTCGAAGCGGCCTTGATCCGGCGTCAACAAGAGGAGCAACAGTTGCTAGAGCAATGGAACGAATCCTTCCAACTCGCACCTGTCACGGTCTCTCGATTAAACGAAATGACGTTCGATGGTCCATTCGAAGATGCAACGCCTTATGTCGGCGTCAAACGTCACTTCCGGAATGCGAAAGCCTTCTTCGAGAAAAATGAGAAGGAGCAGCTGAAAGAGGAGCTTGCGACATTAACCAAACAAGAAGCACTCGCGTATACTGCCACTCAAGAAAAACGCTTGCTGGCAGTCGCGGCGGCACATCTAGATGTTTCTTTGACAGCCGTTTCAGAGCACCTGTTACGTCAAACACTCGAGCAACTTGAGAGTGAACGCGCGACGTTACAGGCACAAGAGACGCTGACCCCTTATAAACAAGCAGCTAAGCAGATTCGCAGTCTGACGCAACACGTCACTTCATGAGATACGATCGCTCCAACGTAAAAGAGGCTGACCCAACAGTCAGTCTCTACAAAGATAAGGGTGGCAGATCATAATTCTGCCACCCTTATCTCGTAAAAATAGAATGACCCGTCACACGCCACTCCTACAGGAAAAGCTCATTTTTGCGCTGTCAGAGACAAACAAGACCCGTTTTCATGCTGGAATGAAGCAGGAAAACGGGCTTGTGTCTCGCCTGAGGAAAGGGCGTGAATAGACGAGTCATTCTTTTTTGAGTCAGTCCCCTTTTTGATTGCCTTCTCGTCAACGCGATGGCGTTGGCCAGTACGACTGAAAATAGTGGACGATGTATTGGTGGACGTGCTGGACGACAGGACGTAATTCCGTCCCAACGAGTCGGTTCAATGAGACATCCCATAACATCGGTGGGTCGAACGGGATGATTTTAATGTCATCCGCATGATGAAACCGTAGTATCGGCTCCGGTAGGATCGAGATGACGTCAAGTTCTTGGACCATCCCGATCAACAAGTCCCATGCCCCTGACATGAAGAAGATATTCGGCTCTTGCTGCACTTTACGAAACTCCGATAGTATTTGATGATGTAACATGAATCGATCGTTCAAGATGACGAGTGGTTCATTTCCGATATCACGATAGGATAGCGCTTCTTTTGCTTGAAACGGGTGATTCGGACGAACGGCGACGACGACCTCATCTTCGATCAATCGAAAACGTTCGATGCCATAGGATTCGCCCGGTTCGATCAAGATGGCCAAGTCGAGTTCTTCAAGTAACAGTCGACGTTTGAGTTCAAACGCCCCCTCCTCGATGATTTCGAGTTCGATGCCAGGGTGTTCCGCCATGAACTTCGGAATCAACTGCGAAAATAAGACAGGGAGGATGACGGGTGGGATGCCGAGACGGACTTTTCCTCGGACGACGTTCGAGCGTTCACGCAGATGCCCCATCAATGCTTGATGACGTGTCAGAACGATCTTCGCATCCTCATACAATTGACGTCCCGTTTCCGATAACCCTGTCAACCGTCCGTGCTTTCGAATGAACAGTTCCACTTGCTCCAGCTGCTCGAAGTCGCGGATCATCTGACTAAGCGCCGGTTGCGAGATTGACAAGTGCTTCGAAGCACGCGTTAAGTTATAGCCTTGCTCAACGATTGTCGTAAAAAAAAGTAACTGTCGAATATCCACTTACATCTCCCCTTATTCATCAAACCAGCGATTTTTTTTGAAAAACAGAATCATTCCTAAAGCGAGGAGTCCCATTGCCCCTAATGTCACGAAATAACCGTACCGAGTGGTCAGTTCTGGCATATGTTCGAAGTTCATGCCGTATATACCGGCGATGAACGTCAACGGCATGAAAATCGTCGTGAAGATTGTCAACGTCTTCATGATGCTATTCATCCGGTACGAGTTGAGGGAAATGAAATTATCCCGAAACTCAGAGGTCATTAATCGATTGTATTCGATCATTTCCGATAACTTCAGTAAGTGATCGTACAAATCGCGAAAGAATGCTTGTTTCTTTGGATAAATCGATAACCGCTTTGATTCGACGACACGATACAGTAAGTCCCGCATCGGCATGACCGTCCGCGAGATTCGAAGTAACCGCGCGCGTAGTTCGAAAATCTCCTCCATCAACCGACGATCATTGCCACGCGTTCGGTAGCGTTCTTCAAGCGCAAACAATTCATCTTCCGTCGCATGAACGATCGGAAAATACCCGTCGACGATCTTATCCATGATTTTATGTACGAGGTCGACTGTTTCTTGTTTGTCGAGGCGTTGGCTACACTGTTCAAACACGATATCAATTTCTGGTGAAGATTGCTCATGGTAGCTAACGAGATGCCGATCACTTGCGAACAAATTGATTTCACGACTCGTCAACGTTCCTTCATCGAGCGCATGAAGGACAAAAAAGCTATGTTCTGTATAATATTCAAGCTTTGGGCGTTGCAAGTAATGAAAACAATCTTCAATCGCCAGTGGATGAAAATCAAAAACCTCAATCAATTTTTGCTTCTCTGCGTCGTTCGGTTGATTGAAATCAACGAAATAACGTTTGATGCCCGACTCCTGTATTCGACTTACATCATCGGTCAAAATGATTGTGTCATTCGCATCGATCAGTATACAACGAATCAACTTTTTCTCCCCCTTTTCCTATGTAAGCGTACTATATTTTTTCGTATGCAACAAAAAAAGGATTTCCTCGAAGAGAAATCCTTTCAGATTGTAGATAAATGAACTGACTCAAAAAATGACACACCTTTTCACGCCCTTTCCTCAGGCGAGACACAAGCCAGTTTTCCCGCTCCATTCGAGCAGGAAAACGGGTCTTGTTTGTCTCTGACAGCGCAAAATCGCACTTTTTCCTGTAGGAGTGGCGTGTAATGCGTCATTTTTTTATATCCGGAAGAAGGACCGAGAAGCATTTTGTTCACTCGACATCGCTTCCTAGGGAAAAACAAGCAAGAGCGACCCTGCAGCGAAGCGAAGCGGCGCGATGCTTGTCCCAGGAAAACGATGCGAGTCGAACAAAAAAAGCGCAATCCTTCTCGTTAGAGAACAATTGCACTTGTCTTCAGTCTCAAAAGATTTCCCCGAAGAGAAATCCGTTTCATATAGCAATCAACCATGTTCAATATAAAATCCGCTCCAATAAACCTGACGATACGTAAACTCTTTTCCACTCTTCGTCGTCACAAGCATCTCATCTTCTGCCATGACGGCGATTTTAATGGGTACTTCACCGTGATCCGTCAAATAATTGAGGATCTCAAGATGCCGATTCAACCAAAGACGACGGCGGAACCAACGAAAACGACTGAATGCCGCACTGAAGTGGAGTAAGGCAAGCGCAAGGATAATTAAAGCAAACGGAAGTGGAATATCGAACAACGCAATCAAATATACATCTGCGATCAGCAAGGATAACGAGAGACCCATTTCCGTCATCTCCATGAAAGATGCTTTATAGGTCGCAAAGTAGGTCATCACACGAAATAGGAAGATGACCGTGAGGTACGGTACGAAGTACATTTGAAACACATGGTCCGTGCCGCTGTTGACGAACATGAGCAGTGGCAGGAAGAATAGCAATTTCCAGATTAGGATGGCGGAATAAAATAAAGTATGATCCGTGTAGCGTCTGCGTACGATGGCTTGACTCATATTCATTGCCTTCCCCTCCTTCATGATGGACCGTTTCAAAGTCGATGATGACAGGACATGATGCCTATAAGGGTATGTTTCCGAATTCAGCTGTTTCTAATCGTCTAATTCACAGTTTTTAGAAACTGTATATTTAGTATACGTCATGACGCGCCAAATGGTTCACTTTTCCCATCATTTCCCATCATTCGATGTGCTACAGATTGGAAACCCGCTCTTGCTAGTCGTCCGGATCTTCTACTGCTACAATAAAAGATATTCCAATTGAACAGAATCGAGTTGAATCTTTCATGTACACCCATATCATCATTGGCGCCGGAATTCTCGGTGCCTCGACTGCCTATCATTTATCGAAGGCTGGTGAACGCGTCTTACTCGTCGATCGGAAGGAACCCGGTCGAGCCTCTCATGCGGCAGCCGGCATCATCTGTCCGTGGATGACACAACGGCGAAATAAGGCATGGTACAAATTAGCGAATAACGGGGCTCATTTTTACAAGACATTGATTCCTGAACTCGAAGCACTCGGTGAGACGAGTACGGGTTATCAGCAAGTTGGCACGATCGCCTTACACGAAACATCAAAAATCGAAAAGATGGAGACGATTGCGCAAAACCGTTTTCCGGAAGCACCTGCCATCGAACGTATCGAACGACTGGACCAAGATCGTGTCAAAACGCTCTTTCCACTCGTCGAACAGATCGAAGATGCCTTATTCGTTTCCGGTGGTGCCCGCGTTGACGGACGTGCCTTGTGTGCCGCTATGATCCGTGGTGCTGTCGAACATGGAGCCAACGTGATCGAAGGAGACGCTTCTCTGATTGTAGAGGACGGGAGCGTCACGGGAATCAAAGTGGGGCGTGAGGAGTATGCGGCAGAACAATTCATTTTAACGGCAGGTGTCTGGTTGAATGATCTTCTCCGCCCGCTTGCGCTTAAAATTGATTTGCATCCGGAGAAGGGACAAATCCTACAACTCGACTTGACGGATTCTACATCAACGACGTGGCCGGTCATCATGGGACAACGCGGATTATATCTGGTCTCAATCCACGAAAAGAAACTGATCGTCGGTTCGACACACGAAAAGCAGACCGACTATGACTTGAAACCGACCGTCAAGGGGATGCATGCTTTATTGAATCGCGCCTTACCTGTCTTACCAAGTTTAGAAGAAACGACGATTGATGAACTGCGTATCGGCTTACGCCCGTATACTAAAAACTCCCTGCCGGTGATTGGACCGCTTCAAAATCATCCGAACGTGTTCCTAGCGAACGGACTTGGTGCATCCGGTTTGACGATCGGACCGTATCTCGGTAGCCAATTAGCGAAGCTTGCACGGCATCAAGCGCCTGATATCGAATGGACGACTTATGAGCCGACCTATGTCTCTCTCGACTCCTGACCAACTCTATGCTTCACTTTGAAAGGAAGTACACCATTGTCCATGAAACCAATCGTTCCTCTTGAATTATTCGATGCTTTAGATATACGTGTTGGTACAATCCAGTCGCTTTCGGATCTTACCGATGGCTCAATTCAGCTTGAACTACAATTCGACGGATTTACGCGTTTATTCTCACTCGAGTGGGAATCACTGCGACCCGATGTCCATGAATTGCTTGGAAAACAAGCGATTGCTGTACTCAATATACCCGGTCGTACGCCTGAAGAGTCCGGTCGGGTGCTTGAGATCGGTCGCTCGGAACAATGGATGCCGATTCTCGTCGTACCGGAACATCCGATTCCGGAAGGAGCACGTGTCGAATAAGGCATATCATTTAGAAAAACACTCCCCTGTGTCGCTTCGTAACGGAAGCTTACTGAACTGAACCAAAAATGTTAGACAATAAATAATTTGTCAGGCGACCTTGAGGACCTGAGTCCGGTATTCCACCGGGCTCAGGTTTTTTAGTCGTCTCTTGATACGACGATGGTTATAGTACTCGATGTAAAGCTCGAGCTCACATTTGAAGTGGTCCATGTCATCGAACTCCTTGAGATACAGGAGCTCTGACTTGAGCACAGCGAAGAAGCTTGTTGTCGAGGCAGTTGCCCTTACGGGACATGCTTTGCGTAATGCCGTGCTCGTGAAGCGTACCGACGAACGCTCGATATTGATAATGCCACCCTTGGTCGGAATGCAGAATCGGTCGGGCTTTCCCGTCGAGCTTCCCGATTGCCTGATCCAACATTTCACCAACGAATTGATAGGTAGGGCGGTCCGATAGGGTATAAGCAATGATCTCACGATTTCCCAAGTCCATCATCGGCGAGAGGTAGAGTTTCTCCCCGAACAGGTGAAACTCAGTGACGTCAGTCACCCATTTCTGGTTCAGGCCGGTGGCCTTGAAGTCACGTTGGAGAAGATTCGGTGCGACCTTTCCGACCCGTCCTTTATAGGAGCGGTATCGCTTCATACGGACAAGACATTTTAGACCGAGCTCATTCATGAGACGGCGTACGGTCTTCGGATCGTGCCAGAAGCCTTGGCGTTCGAGAAGTGCGTGGATGCGACGATAGCCACATCGTCCCTCGTGTTCGTGGAAGAGAGTATGGATAGCTGTCTTCACCTCCGCATACTTGTCCTCGCCCGTCAGGCGCGTCCGCCAATAGTAATAGACGCTTCGTGCCATACCGAGCACGCGAAGGAGTCCCGGAACGGGATAGACTGACCGCAATTCGTCGATTACTTGTGCCTTGATCCGGTTCGTCGCGCATTCTCTTCTTGAACCAAGGCTTTCAATTTTTTTAACGCAGCGTTCTCCATCTCGAGATACTCAATCCGCTCTTTGAGCTTCTCGACTTCTGTCATCTCTTCAAATTCCTTCTTCTTGCGTCTCGCCATCGGGGCACGTCCTTTCGGTCTGGCGACCAGACCTGCGGTCCCTTCCCGTTCATACGTCGATCGCCACCTCGAGATCGTTCCTGGGGAAGAAATTCGGTACTTTACGGCCGCCTCTATATTGGACAGCCTGTTGGTCACCATGTCGTTTAATACCTCCAGTTTAAATGCCAGCGAGTGGCTTGTATAGGAAGGATCGAAGATCGTTTCCCCCCAACGCTCATAGAGACGCGACCACTCGCGGATCAGTTCACGTGCTATCCCGAATTCTATCGCTACACCTCGGTATCCGTCTCGTCCTGTCAGATAACGCTCAGCGACTTGGACTTTAAACGCCTTTGTATATTTGACCATAAAAAACACCCCATAAAAGTTGGATTTTTATGTCCAACTTTTATGGGGCAGTTCATCATTCAAGCGGGAGTGTTTTTAGATATGCCATTACATTTTTTCTAAATAATGTACGCTAAATCGTTCATCGTCATCGATCCAGCAATTGACCGGATGAAAACCACTTTTAAGGGCAAGTGTCTCAAACTCTTCTTTACTGTATTTATAGGAGTTTTCCGTATGAATCGTTTCTCCTTGTTTAAACGGAACCGTCACATCTCCAACTTGTACGAGTTGATCGAGTTGACTCCGAAGATGCATTTCGATTCGTCCTTTTTCCTCATTATAAAAAGCATGATGTTCGAATCGCGTCACATCAAATGTTCCCTCAAGCATCTGATTCAAATGCGTCAACATATTCAAATTGAATGCTGCTGTGACGCCGGCTGCATCATTATAAGCTCGTTCAAGAACGTCAACAGACTTTTTCAAATCGACCCCGATCAAGAATCCATCTCCTGTTTCAAGAATTCGTGAGGAATGACGTAAGAAGCGCATCGCTTCCTCAGGTTCAAAGTTTCCGATCGTCGATCCCGGGAAAAAAATGACTCGTTTTTGAGACTCCTCGACCGGTAAAGAAATCGATTGTGAGTAATCCCCACAGACCGCTTTAATATGCAGCGCAGGATACCGTTCCGACAATTGGCGTGCAGATTCCATTAAGAAATCTTTTGAAATATCGATGGGCATATACGTGTCTAAATGTGTAAATGTCTCCAGTAACATTTGGATTTTACGACTGCTTCCACTTCCATATTCAATCAGTGTATGCACATCCCCGATACTTCGTGCGATTTCCGCTCGATGTTGCTCCAAGATGGCGAGTTCTGTTCGTGTCGGATAATATTCCGGTTGTTGCGTAATCTGTTCGAACAGCTGGGATCCGATGTGATCATAAAAATATTTTGCCGGTAAGACCTTTTGTTCTTGCAACAGACCTTCGATGACTTCTAAACGCATGTTTTGTTGCGGCGTATATAAATCGTAACCTATTACTGTTTCCCGCATCACATGTCACCTGCCAATCGGAAGCCGCCAAATAACCAACGTTTATCAGGCGGGAAGAAGTTACGGTATGTCTCGCGAATGTGATCGTCAGGCGTCACGCACGCTCCTCCACGCAGTACCATTTGATTACACATGAACTTCGCATTGTATTCCCCGAGTGCTCCTTCAAGCGGTTTACTGCCTGGATATGAACTATAAGCGCTCGACGTCCACTCCCAGACGTTTCCGAACATGCTCGCAAGCGTCGTCTCTGACTCTTCGACGGCTACCGGATGGAAGGTCCCGCTTCCCATCATATTACGCTTCGTGACAGAATCGACTTGGCGAGAAGCCCATTCCCACTCTGCTTCTGTCGGCAACCGTTTCCCTATATAACGACTATAAGCATCCGCCTCATAAAAACTGACGTGACAGACCGGTTCATCGAGACGAAGAGGTTCGACACCATTCATCGTAAAGATCGTCCACTCCCCTGCTTCATCCTTCATCCAATATAACGGTGCTTTCCAGCCTTCTTTTTGAACCGTCGAAAAGCCGTCGGACAACCAGTATTCTGATTTTTCATAGCCCTCTGCTTCAATGAACGCCAAATACTCTCCATTCGTGACAGGACGCGTCGCGAGTTTAAACGGATACAGCCACGTTTTATGACGTGGACTCTCGTTGTCAAACGCAAAACCGTCTCCTGTATGACCGATCTCGACGAGTCCTTCCTCGAATTGGATAAAAGATGTTTCCTTGACTGCATTTTCAGGCACATCTGTTGCCCGCGACTTTGACTGATAGGCAAGTAACAACGGATTCGTAAAAAAGTTATTCTTCACGTCCATCAAGATCAATTCCTGATGTTGTTGTTCGTGTTGTAATCCCATCTCGACTAATGCTTCGATTTTTCGTTGGTCTTCTGGAGTTCGATCTTCCTTCAAGAACTCGATCATTTGTCCATCGACATATGACCGGTAAGCAATGATGTCTTCGACGGTCGGACGTGACAGCATTCCTCGTTGTTGACGAGGTTGGTAAGGACCGATCGAGTTATAGTACGAGTTGAATAGATAATTGTACTTCGGATGGAAGACGCGATAGTCTTCACTATATTCCTGTAGTATCATTCGTTCAAAAAACCAGGTCGTATGGGCGATATGCCATTTCGGTGGACTCACGTCGGAACTTGCCTGGATGACGAAATCCTCCGCTTCGAGTGGTTCGATCAAGGCGATTGTTTGATTACGAACAGTGGAAAATTTTTCAATTAAGTAAGATGTCGTTTCAAATAGCATGTCAATCACTCCCTATCCAAAATATTCCGAATCTTTTGGTCCATTTGATGTATACCCCTCCTATGGAAGAGTTATGCTAAAGAAACAAAAAAAGTCCGCTCCGTTAAGAGCGAACTGATCACTTTAATATACTTTATCGCCGTTGAAGATCGAGTTCTTGACGACAACGTAGTCGACCGTCCGAATCGCCTGCAATTTGTTCCCACCAGCGTACGAGATTGCCGATTGTAAATCTTGCTCCATCTCGATCAATGTATCCGCTAGACTTCCTTTATGCTCGACGAACATTTTCTTTCCTTCGACGTTCTTGCGTTCCCCTTTTTGGAACTCAGAAGCAGAACCGAAGTATTCCTTGACGAGCACTCCGTCCACTTCATGTGTCTCACCAGGCGATTCTTCATGCCCTGCGAAGAGTGAACCGATCATGACCATCGACGCACCGAACCGGACTGACTTCGCGATATCGCCATGCGTCCGAATCCCACCATCAGCAATAATCGGTTTACTTGCTGCTTTTGCACACCAACGAAGTGCCGCGAGTTGCCAACCACCTGTACCGAATCCTGTCTTAATCTTCGTGATACACACTTTACCTGGTCCGATCCCGACTTTTGTTGCATCGGCTCCCGCATTCTCAAGTTCACGCACCGCTTCCGGTGTTCCGACGTTACCAGCGATGACGAAACTTTCTGGTAGAAGCGACTTGATGTGGCGAATCATCTGAATGACGGCTTCCGAATGACCGTGCGCGATATCAATCGTGATGTATTCCGGAGTCAGCCCTTCTGCTGCGAGCTGTTCGATCAGCTGATATTCCTCTTCCTTGACACCGACGCTAATTGAAGCGAACAGTTGGCGTTCTTGCATCATACGAACGAATGCCAAACGACGAGCCGGTTCGAATCGATGCATGATATAGAAATAATCGCCTTCCGCTAAGAACAAAGCGATCGATTCATCAATGATCGTTTGCATGTTTGCCGGTACGACTGGAAGCTTGAAACGACGACCACCGAACTCGACTGACGTATCACATTCCGAACGACTACCAACGATTGATTTTGCTGGAATTAATTGAATATCTTCATAATCGAATACTACATCCATGAATAACACCTCTAATTACGAATATTTTTAAATATATTGGCGATAATCATTCGCCCCTTGACTACTATAACGAACTGTCCTCATAGTGTCAAAGAAATTTTCGCGTTTTTAAGGTTTTTCAAGAACTTTATTCCGCTATCAGCAATTTAATGTTCGGTTTTTAACGGTTCTTCCGTTGTAAATCTGTCAACCAGTGCTCTTCCCAGTCAAAATAGCTCGTCGCTTCGGATGCTTCAAACACATGATCAGGATAAGGAAGTGCTAGAGGTGGACGCTCCTGTTTTGGGAAATATGCCAGTTGTTTGGATTCCCCATCGACGGCTTCGAGCGTTCCCCCGACTACCTTACACTCGAATACTGTCGCTACGTATTCAACTTCGTTTCCGTCCGGGTACGTCAAACGAAACGCCTCTCCACCGAATGTCGCAATCAGTCGGACCGGTCGGACGAATAGACCCGTTTCTTCATAGACTTCACGAATGACTGCTTGCGCAGGAGATTCTCCCAGTTCGATCGCTCCAGCAGGCAAACTCCAAAACGGACCTCCTGGATCCTGAAAGAGGATATGACCTGCTTCGTTTCGAATGATCGCTGCGACGCATGGTGTAAAAAGACGTTGCGTTCCGACAAGTTGGCGCAGATTAGCATAGTAATCAGAGATTGGCATGTTTTGACTCCTCTCGGTCTTCTTTTAATAGAGCAAACAAAATAAAGTCTTCCCAGGCATCGTTGATGAAGAGATTTTGTTTCGCGATTCCTTCTTGGCGAAACCCAACTTTCTCAAGGACACGGATCGAGCCGATATTCTCTGGCATGACTTCAGCACGGATCCGGTGGAACTGGTGGACATCAAATAAATGATCTACGAATAATCCGACTGCTTGAGCCATATATCCTCGACCAGAAAAGGTGGCATCCAGTTGATAACCGATCATGCATGTCTCGGCTGGTCCACGCTGAACGAACATCGCCGAGACATCCCCAATCAATTGGTCTGTCTCATTTAAAAAGACGCCATACGCATAATAAGCATCTTGGCGCATCAACTCTTGGTGGCGGTAAATTCGTTCTCGTTGTCCTTCGATCGTGTATTGTTCAGGAGACGGTTTGATTGGCATCCAGTACTCAAAGTGATCACGGTTTCGCAAATTCACCTCAAGGACCTCCGCTGCATCCTCTAATGTATAAGGACGAATGTAAACAGGTAACATAATTATTCCTCCTCTTCCATCAATATCTTTAGTTCAAGAAGTTTGAGTGTTTCATAATTCATCCAGCGGGAATCTACATAATAGTTTCATTACATTACTGTGACAGCATACTATAGAGAAAACTGTCGAAGAAGGAGTGACTTATGTATTCAGACACTGATTTGCTCAATCAAATCAAACAACGCGATTCCGTCGCGTTAGAACGATTATACGATCGTTACGAAAAAACACTCTTTCTTCTATTCCGTCGCACGCAAGTCGAGGAAGCACTCATTCATTCCGCGATGACTCAGTTATTCCGCACTGTTTGGGAGCAACCGACACGTTATCCGAACTTTCAAGGATTCATTCTGCATACATTACGACAACTCAGTAGCAAAAGAGAACATATCCCGACTCGCTGAAAGAATCAGTTATATTCTTTCGACATGAGTAGAATGAACCCTTTAATTGCATGATTTATTCAGAGAAGAACAGCTTCGTTTGTTCTTTTTTTGTTTTGTCCTTTCTTTTTTGTTTGAGGCATGCTATATTATTAAGTAATTATTGTTGTTCGGTGGAGATACGAAGTGTTTCACTTTATATTCGATGAAATTGATCACGGTAGTAATAATCAGTGTGCCAGTCACACGCAGGAGGCAATACACATGGAACAAGGTAAAGTAAAATGGTTTAACGCAGAAAAAGGATTCGGCTTCATCGAGCGCGAAAGCGGAGACGACGTATTCGTACACTTCTCAGCAATCCAATCTGAAGGTTTCAAATCACTTGACGAAGGTCAAGAGGTTTCTTTCGAAGTTGAAGAAGGTCAACGTGGACCACAAGCAACTAACGTTGTAAAACTTTAATTTCTTTTAGACCCTGCTCACGCAGGGTCTTTTTTTGTATTTATATATGCTACACTAGCGATTCAGGAAGAAAGGAGATGTAATATGACACTTGAACAAACGATGCAACACCTTCAAGATGCTATGCTAAAAGGAGATTTATCACAAGTCTCGCATCTATTATCTCCCGAATTTACGTTCATCGATGCATTAGGGCGGTCATTTGATGCCGAGACCTACCTCGATCATTACGTGGATCCTGCAAACATCCGCTGGTTATCCCGGACCGATGATTTTTCATACATTGATCATTTCGAAGATACGGCAATCCAGTATAGTTTGACAGAAGACCGATTTGAATACGGGACAACTCAATACGTTGGTCGTTTCCGGATCGTATCAATCTATCGTGCTACGTCAGATGGTTGGAAATGGCACTTTGGTCAATTGACATCTCTTGATCCGTCGTAACGGATTCAAGGGATGTTTTTGTTTTCATTTTCCATTCATCGTCAGTTGGAATTGCTTCTCATTTTTCATTCCGTTACACTTGAGTGGTACATATTTTCTGAAAATTCAAGAAGGAGTGTTCCTCATGACGGTTTATAACTTCTCTGCCGGTCCAGCAGTCCTTCCTGCCCCGGTCCTATTGAAGGCTCAATCCGAGCTACTCGATTATGAAAATTCAGGACAATCCGTTCTTGAAATGAGTCATCGTTCGCCAATCTTCGAATCGATTCGGGAGGCAGCTGAACAATCCTTACGGAGACTGATGTCGATTCCCGATTCGTACTCCGTATTGTTTCTTCAAGGAGGAGCTACACTTCAGTTCGCGATGTTACCGCAAAATCTGGCAACGAAGACCGGACGGATTGATTTCATCGATACCGGCGGCTGGTCGACGAAGGCGATTGCAGATGCAAAACGGTACGCCACGGTCAACGTGCTCGCCTCTTCCGCTGATCACGGGTATCGCTTCATTCCAGAAGGTCCGTTCACGTCAACAGCCGACTATTTGCACATCACTTGGAACAATACCCTCGAAGGGACGACGTATCAGACACCGCCTCATGTCGATGTGCCACTCGTCGCTGATGTCTCGTCATCGATTTTGTCTGAACCATTGCCAATCGAGTCATTCGATGTGTTGTATGCTGGTGCTCAAAAAAACCTTGGTGTCGCCGGTTTAACGGTCGTCATCGTGAAGAACGAGTTGCTTGATCGTGTTCCTGACACGATCGGTGCCTACTTACGGTATGACATCCATGCAAAACAGCGATCTCTTTATAACACGCCACCGACGTTTAGTCTTTATATGACGAAATTAGTGCTCGATTGGATTGAAGAGACGGGACTCGAGACGATCGCGGCACGAAACGTCTCACAAGCGCGCATGTTATATGAAGCAATTGATCAATCCGATCTATTTCATAACCATGTAGCCGTCAAGGATCGAAGCCGGATGAACATTCCATTCTCGACTGGAAGCGAATCGGAAGACGCTGCTTTCTTGAACTTCGCTGCGCGTCACGATTTGATCAATCTTGCCGGTCACCGCTCGATTGGTGGAATGCGCGCGAGTCTTTACAATGCGATGCCGACCGAAGGGGTTACAGCACTGCTTCATATCATGCACCGTTTTGAACAGGGGGAACGTTAAATGTATCAAGTCCAACTATGGAATGATCTATCAGACAAAGGATTAAAACGATTTACAGACGACTATCACGTCCAGCGGGAAACGGAGCAACCAGACGCCTTTCTCGTCCGCAGCAAGGATTTACATGACATGCGCTTTCCGGATAGTCTCAAAGCCGTCGCCCGAGCTGGCGTCGGTGTCAATACGATTCCACTCGATCAACTCGCGAACCGCGGGATTCCCGTCTTTTCGACACCAGGTGCCAATGCGAATGCCGTCAAGGAACTTGTCATCGGTAGTTTGTTCCTGACGGCGCGAAAACTCGTCCCGAGTCTGCTTTGGACGAACAACTTGCGCGGACCGGATATTCCGGAGCGGATCGAAGCGAACAAAAAACAATTCGTCGGAACGGAGTTACTCGGGAAACGAATCGGGATCGTTGGACTTGGGGCGATCGGGGCAAACTTAGCCAACACCCTTCACGAGCTCGGCATGACCGTCACAGGCTATGATCCACATATGTCCGTTGAGTCCGCTTGGCGCGTCTCGAATCAGATTCAGCGGGCAACACAGCTCGAGGATCTCCTCGCGACAAGCGACTACATCACGTTGCATCTCCCGCTCGTTGATGCGACGACGGGTTTACTCGATGCGTCACTCTTTTCAAAAATGAAACACGGCGCGACCCTACTCAACTTCTCGCGTGGTGAACTCGTCGATGAACAAGCGCTAGCCGAAGTGCTCAGGTCCGGTCGCCTGGCGAATTATGTGACGGATTTCCCGAACGCCTTCATCTTGTCCCTCCCCCGGGTCATTGCTTTACCACATATCGGGGCATCAACAAGTGAAGCGGAGGAAAACTGTGCCATCATGGCGGTCGATCAACTGCGTCTGTTCCTTGAGGCAGGAAACATCCGCAATGCGGTCAATTTCCCAGCCGTCGAGTTACCGTTCACTGGAAAACGACGAATTACGATTGCTCACCACAACATTCCGAACATGGTCGGTCAAATCGCCTCCGTGTTAGCGCAAGAGTCGATCAATATCGCGAATATGATCAATGGTAGTAAAGATTCGATTGCCTATACAATCATCGATATCGATAACCATGCGGACGAATCGATCTCGCTCGACCGACTGAATCAGATTCCTGGCGTCTTGAAAACACGTCTACTTTAAAAGGAGTGAACCCCATGCCAACTTTCGAACCTTTTGCGGCGTTACGACCGGACTCAAAATATGCGGCAGAATTTGCCGCCTTACCGTATGATGTTTATTCGCGCGAAGAAGCACGTTCTGAGATTCGACGTCATCCGCTGTCTTTTTTACGGATCGATAAAGCAGAAGCCACCCTTCCGTCATTGATCGCTGAAGATGACCCACGCGTTTATCAGCAAGCGGCGCTTGCCTTCGAAGAGAGTCAAACAAACGGTATCTTGCAACTCGATCCGGACGAGACATATTACATTTATCAGTTGTCAGACGGGACACATACGCAATCCGGTTTCGTCGGATGTGTTGCCGTCAGCGATTACGAGACGAATCAAATTCGTAAACATGAATTCACACGTCCTGAAAAAGAACGTGACCGTGTTCGGCACGTCGAACAGTTACAAGCTCATACGGGACCGATTTTACTGGCGCATCAGACCGATCCACAACTCGAAGCAATCGTCACAACGGTCACTGCCGGCGACCCTCTATATGATTTCACCGTCGATGGAGTGACGCACCGAATTTTTAAAATCGCCGATCGTAATCACCTGTTGACGATCGGAAGCCAGTTCGCCCGTCACGATGCTCTCTATATCGCTGATGGTCATCATCGTGCGGCGGCGGCCGCCATCGCTGCCAGTCGGACGGACCAGGAGGAAGCCCAACGTTTTCTTGGTGTTTCCTTCCCGCAAGATCAATTACGAATCCTTGGCTACCACCGTGTCGTCGAAGATTTATACGGTCAATCGGTCGTTGACTTCCTCGAGCGATTAGCCCATCGCTTTACGATTACAAAAGGACGCGCTGAACAAACGAAGTCTCACCAAATTGAGATGTATCTCAACCGGCAATGGTATACCCTTTCGTACAAATCTGAACGAATCGGGACGAAAGCGAATCTCGACGTCTCGATTTTACAAGAAGAGTTGTTGACACCGTTACTCGGTATCGAAGATCCACGGACGGACGCACGGATCCAGTTCGTCGGTGGTCATAAGGGATATGCTGGTCTTGAGCAGATCGTGGACTCTGGGCATGCCGCTGTTGCTTTTCACTTGCATCCGACTTCGATCGAAGATTTAATGGCTGTGGCTGATGCCGGAGAAGTGATGCCACCGAAATCGACTTGGTTCGAACCGAAACTTCGGAGCGGTTTACTGATCCATCCGTTTGATTCGTAATGCACACTAAAAAAGCAAGTCGCGGATGCGATATCCACGACTTGCTTTTTCTTATACGTGTCGCAAAAGAAGAGCTGACACAGCTTCTACTTGAATAGTTTCCGATAACGTCGTTCCATCTAACAGACTTTCATACGTTCCTTCAAGCGAAAGAGATTGTACCTCTTCACTGACGTTGACGACGAGCAAGTAAACCTGTTCGCCCTGACGTCGCTCGACAATAAATGTCTGTCTTGTATCATCGATCCTTTGGAAATGATACGTTCCGGCATTTGCTAAAACCGGATGCTGTTTTCGAAGGGCGATCAACTGCGCAACGTGATCGAACAACTCGAGGTTCTGCTTCGTCTCGTCCCATTCCATACACGCACGGTTGGCCGGATCTTGCCCACCCTTCATTCCAATCTCATCACCATAATAGATGACGGGTGAACCTGGAAATGTCAACAGTGTAGTGAACAGCAATTTCATTCGATCGATATTCCCTTTCGCACGCGTTAGAGCACGCGGCGTGTCATGCGAGTCAATCAAATTGAACATGACCTCGTTGACATTTTGGGAATGCCAGTTCAAATTCCGGCTGACTGCATGTGAGAAATCACGAACGCGCGTCTCGCCCGTCGCAAAACAAGTCAAAAAGCTCTCGGTCAAACCATAATTCATGACGGCATCAAATTGATCGCCGAGGAGCCATGGTTGCGAATCCGTCCAGCACTCACCGACGATATAACATGTTCCGTTCGCAGCCCGGACTTCCTTGCGAAACTCACGCCAAAATGCATGATCGACTTCACTTGCGACATCCAGACGCCAGCCGTCGATTCCGAATTCCTCGACCCAGTAACGTCCGACGTGAAGCAAATAGTCTTTGACGTCCGGATGGGCAGTATTTAACTTCGGCATGTTTCGTTCAAAGGCAAACACTTCATAGTTCGGAATCGATGGATCGACTGGGAAGGAACCAATCGTAAACCAATTGGCGTATTTTGAATCTTTCCCCTTTTCTAAGACATCCTGAAAGGCGGGGTGCTCTTCACTAATATGGTTGAAGACGGCATCGAGTAATACGCGGATACCGTTCTCATGTAGCACATCGATCATCTTGCGGAACGTTTTCTCATCACCAAATGCAGGATCAAGCTTCAGATAATCAAGCGTATCGTATTTATGATTCGATGGTGCCTCAAAGACTGGGCAGAAGTAGACACCCGTGACGCCAAGACGTTGTAAATGATCGACGTGATCGATGACCCCTTGAAAATCTCCACCAAAGAAATTCTGAAAAGCAGGTGCTTCACTTCCCCACTCCTTCGTTCCCGCTGGATCATTCGCCGGGTCACCATTCGCGAATCGTTCCGGGAAAATTTGATACCAGACCGTATCCTTCACCCACTCCGGTGTATCAAAGACATCCGTTGCATGAACATATGGCACAGAAAAATAATAGCCCGGATGATCGAGTGGCGCTTCGTCATACCAGCCACGCTCGGTTAAAACGGCTGTCGTATCGCCATGAACCTCAAACCCATATCGTACCCGCTTCCGTTCTGGACGGATTGCAACGAACCAATAGTCATACGTTGCATCACTTCCATTGTGTTGCATCGGCGTCCGCTCTACTTTCCATGATTTTTCTTTCTCCGGATCAAAATTCCAATCTCGGTCTTCTTCTTTTTCCGCTTCCCATTCGTACGGATCACCATATATCAATTCAACTTTTTCAATATCGTCTTTAGCCGTCATGAGTCGGACATGGACCGTCTCTTGATCGTAAGCATAAACGAACGGTGATAATGCGCGATGAACTACCCCAGCCTGGTTCAAATTCTACCACTCTCCCTTAAATTGATATTTCTCTATCGGTAAAGTTCCTTTCTTCCACATCGCTTAAACGTATTTAATAGAAATTCAACGGTTCCACCGACATTTTAGTTCAGTCTGTCAGGTAGTTTAAGGTATACTGATAACGCATAGGAAATCACGGATTTCTGACATTACGGAAAGAGAGTGGATACGAAATGGGTCGTAAATGGAATAACATCAAGGAAAAAAAAGCATCAAAAGACAAAAATACGAGTCGGATTTACGCAAAGTTCGGTCGTGAGATTTATGTAGCGGCTAAACAAGGTGAACCCGATCCAGAATCAAACCAAGCATTAAAGGTCGTTCTCGAACGAGCGAAAACATACAACGTGCCACGTGCCATCGTCGATCGGGCGATTGAAAAAGCAAAAGGTGGAGCGGAAGAAAACTACGACGTCTTGCGTTATGAAGGATTCGGTCCAAGCGGTTCAATGGTCATCGTCGAAACTTTGACGAACAACGTTAACCGGACGGCTTCTGACGTTCGTGCTGCATTCGGAAAAAATGGCGGAAACATGGGCGTGAGCGGATCCGTCGCTTATATGTTCGATGCGACGGCAATCTTTGCGTTTGAAGGTAAAACTGCAGATGACGTTCTCGAATTGATGATGGAAGCGGATATTGATGTGCGCGATATCCTCGAAGAAGACGAATCTGTCATCATCTACGCTGAGCCGGAACAATTCCATGCTGTACAAGAAGCGTTGAAAGCTGCAGGCATTACTGAGTTCTCACTTGCCGAACTGGTCATGCTCGCCCAAAACGAAGTCGCGTTGTCTGAAGACGACGTCGCACAATTCGAGAAAATGATCGATGCACTGGAAGATCTTGAGGATGTGCAACAGGTCTACCATAACGTAGAACTATAATTAAAAAGACAAGGGGATGGTCACGACCATCCCCTTGTCTTTTTAATTATAGTTTCTGTATCGGTTAACGCCCGAAATCGGTCACGCACCGTCTGTTTTTATCATAAAGTATGAAACGCGTTTCATAACAAGAACATAAAAAGATTCATTTGTGATGTTTATTTCTTGTATTTAATGGGAATAGTAATATTCGGAGTTGATTATAACTTATTTTGCTTTGAAGAAATAAAAGGAGGAACGAACGATGACATATTCTTTAATTGAAACATTCAAACACATCGTAAGCGAGGCAACTAGCTTTAAGCGCGTTGATTTCGGAGGTTACGATATTTATATGCAGACAACAGATGGACGAACGATTACGGCACACATCCGCTATGATGGTGGTGGTACGGACTTCAATGAAGCTTATTTAATGCTTGAATCGAGTACCGGTCAACGTCGCACAGCGACCTTAACGCTTTATCAATTCGAACATCTCTCTTCTTATACTGCACACAGTGAACGGACACGTGCCCTAGTCACAACAAGTGCTTAATGACCATAAAACACGCCTCTCATTCGAGAGACGTGCTTTTTTAATTTTCTTCTCGCTCGAGGCGCTCGAGTTCTGCGTGTGTTTGTGGGAATCCATTCGCTTGCCAATCTGCCCGATGAATGGAATCCAGTTGTGTCAGTCCGACTTCAGCCGGATCGCGTTTCGCGTCGACACTTGGACGATGGTCAATATCATCTGAAGTCGATTTTCGTTGTTGGTATTGTTGATAGGCGATTGTCGCAATCGCCGCTAGACCACCTAAAATGACACCTGTCTTGAATGTTGCTCGCATGAAAGTTCCCCCTCTATGGTCATTAGTTGTGCTCTAGGTAGATGTACCCGAGTTACTTGAATTTGAATCATTCTTCTCATGGATCCACGTGTTTTTTGAAAAAAATCAAAAAAATTTTCAGCCTATTTCTGCCGTGTTCCTACATATTTAATAATCAAGAGAAAAAATGGCTCTATCCTTTATGCTTCAACGCTTCACGTCATGCAAGAAGGAAAAAAGTACGCTATACTTGATTCAGAAACATCTTCGACGAACAAAATGAATCGTGTCTTCTACTGGACAGTTCCGAGCTTCAACAGCTTGCGTTCGCGTCCCTTTTTCATTTTTGGTCGTCGATGTCACAAAGGAGGGAATTTCGTGTCCGTGATGCACGGGGCTATTTTACTGCCCATATTGATCAGTCTTTTCATTCCGCTTCTAGCGAAACGCCTTCCGAACATTCATACCGGTTGGTTTGTACTTGTCGTACCTGTACTGCTCGTTTCGTATTTCAGCCGCTTTCTCCCTGGTACGATGTCAGGTGAGACCTTTACGGCACGCATGCCGTGGATACCATCACTCGGTATCGATTTCGTCACGTATCTTGACGGACTCGGCTTATTGTTCGCACTATTGATCACAGGAATCGGCTCACTCGTCGTTCTTTATTCGATTTTTTATCTAGATGCGAAAAAAGAATCACTCGGAACATTTTATGTCTATCTGTTGATGTTCATGACCGCCATGCTTGGGGTCGTACTGTCAGATAACATGATCGTCCTCTATCTGTTCTGGGAATTAACGTCGATTTCGTCGTTCTTATTGATTGCCTACTGGTACGAGCGGGAACGTTCTCGTTACGGCGCTCAAAAATCGATGTTGATCACCGTCTTCGGTGGACTAGCGATGCTTGGGGGAATTGCGATTCTCTCTACACTCAGTGGATCGTTAAGTATTCGTGAGACCTATGCGTCGCTTGAATCGATTCAAGGTGAACCTTTCTTTACGGTCGCCCTTGTTTTATTCTTGCTAGCCGCCTTCACGAAATCGGCTCAGTTTCCGTTCCACATCTGGTTACCGGATGCGATGGAAGCACCGACCCCTGTCAGTGCCTACTTGCACTCGGCAACGATGGTCAAGGCAGGGTTGTATCTTGTCGCTCGTTTTAGTCCGATTTTTGCGGATGAGTCGCTTTGGTTCTATCTCGTCTCATCTGTCGGAATATTCACCTTATTCTGGGGTTCACTCAATGCGGTGAAACAACATGATCTGAAAGGAATCCTTGCTTACTCGACGATTTCTCAGCTTGGATTGATCATGTCCTTACTTGGACTTGGAGCTGCCGCCTTACACGTCGATGCGTTAGATGACGGATTATATACAATCGCGACAGTTGCTGCGATCTTCCATCTGATCAACCACGCGACGTTTAAAGGCAGTCTCTTCATGATGGCGGGAATCGTCGATCACGAGACTGGTACTCGCGATATTCGGAAGCTCGGTGGTCTTGCGCAACTCATGCCGATTTCGATGACGATTGCGATGATCGGGACGCTTTCGATGGCGGGGATTCCACCATTCAACGGGTTCTTGAGTAAAGAGATGTTCTTGACAGGTGTACTTGAAGTTTCAGGATCTGACTTGTTCCACTTACCGTCTTACGGTTGGATCATTCCTGTACTCGCCGTCGTCGGAAGTATCTTTACATTCGTCTATAGCATCTTGATCGTCCGCAGAACATTCTTCGGTAAGCGTCAAGACGACAAGTTACCGAAAACACCACACGAGGCACCGATTGGCATGTTGATTCCACCTCTCGTCCTCGTCTCGCTCGTCGTCATCATCGGACTCTTCCCGAATCTATTATCGGATACGTTGATCCGACCGGCAGTCGAAGCGATCTTACCGCAAGTCGTTGATGCGGGTGGGAAGATTGATGTGCATATTTCAATGTGGCATGGATTCAATACTGAATTATTCCTGACACTCGTGATCATCAGTGCTGGCGTCATCTTGTATAAAACACTCCCACGCTGGCAATCGCTCTATAACCGGATGCCTCGTGCCGTCTCCTTGAATCATCAATATGACGCTTTATTACGTCGTGGTGAACAGACCTCGACAAAGATTCACGATACGGTCATGACCGGATACATGCGGTCATATCTCGTCTACATCTTCGGATTCATCGTCATCTTGATCTTGACGGCATTATACGGGTTTGATGCCTTCCGCTTCGCAGTTGATCCAATCAGCTCGATTGACGCGTATGAGATCATCCTTGCACTCGTTCTCGTTTCGAGTGCCCTTTCGATCACCTTTGCGCGTTCACGACTGACATCGATCATCTTGCTCGGTGTGACAGGTTATACGGTCGCTCTATTCTTCGTCTTGTTCCGAGCGCCAGATCTCGCCTTGACACAACTCGTCATCGAGACCGTATCGGTCGCTCTATTCCTGCTCGTTTTCTATCGTTTACCGGAAATCAGTCGGAAAGAAGAACGCATTCCGTTCAAGCTCGGCAACGCCTTGATTTCAGCACTCGTCGGATTGACGGTGACACTCGTCGCCCTTGCTTCTCTCAGCCAACGATCGTTTACTTCAATCGCCAAGTATTACATCGATAATGTCGCTGATCTTGCCGCTGGCGGTAATATGGTCAACGTTATTCTCGTCGACTTCCGTGGCTTCGATACGTTGTTTGAGATTGCCGTTCTCGCACTTGCCGGAATCGGTATTTACACGATGATTAAATTCAGACGAACAGGAGGGATCGATAAATGAAAAAGCAGGCGAAAAAGCATACGAATGACGTCATCTTAGAGTCCGCGACTTCCTTTATCACGTTCGTCATCTTCCTGTTTGCTGTCTACTTGTTCTTTGCTGGACACTATACACCGGGTGGCGGTTTCATTGGCGGTCTTGTGACGGCGTCTGCTCTTGTATTGATCTTACTTGCTTATGACATCAAGACGTTACGCCGGATTTTGCCATTCGACTACAAATGGATCACGGCTCTTGGCATGTTGATTGCCGTACTGACGGCTTCAGGAGCGCTTGTCTTTAACGTACCGTTCTTCACACATGCACATGACTATTTCAACCTACCGTTATTCGGTAAGACATCACTTCATACAGCGATGTTGTTTGATCTTGGTGTTTATCTTGTCGTCGTCGGTGTGACGATGACGATTATTCAAACGATTGGGGAGAGTGATTAATATGGAAATCATCATGGCGATCGCCGCAGGCATCCTGACGATGTGTGCCATTTATCTCATTCTTTCGAAAAGTATTCTTCGCATTATCATCGGAACAGGGTTGCTCAGCCACGCTGCCCATCTGCTCGTCATGACGATGGGGGGATTAAAACGAGGCGCGGCTCCGGTCTTAAAGGACAGCGTGACTTCCTATACGGATCCACTACCGCAAGCACTCGTCTTGACCGCCATCGTCATCAGCTTTGGTGTCACTGCCTTTTTCTTGGTACTTGCTTATCGTGCCTATCAAGAACTCGGAACCGATAATATCGAAGAGATGAAAGGAACCGATTCGAATGATTAACTTACCGCTACTACCAATCATCATCCCTTTGTTGACGGGTGTCCTCTTAATGTTTTTCCCGCGACACCTCAAAGGACAACGAATCGTTTCTTTCTTTTCGACGATTTTGACTGTCTGTGCCTCCATCTATCTCGTGCTGACTGTCCGGTCAAACGGCATCTTAACAGTCACACTCGGTAGCTGGCCAGCACCTTTTGGTATCACGCTCGTCTCTGACATGCTATCCGCTTTACTCGTCACGACGACAAGCATTCTTGTTCTTTGTATCATCTGGTATGCCATTGTCTACTTGAGCGTTTCCTATCAACGGTACTACTATTTCATCGCCGTCCAATTCCTGCTCGTTGGTGTCAATGGTGCCTTTACGACAGGTGATATCTTTAACATGTTCGTCTTCTTCGAAGTCTTCCTGATTTCGTCTTATGTTTTGATCGTTCTCGGCGGGAAACCGGCACAATTACGAGAATCGCTGAAGTATCTTTTGATTAATGTCATCTCGTCTGCATTATTCGTCATGACCGTCGCCTTCTTGTACGGAATCATCGGATCACTCAGCATGGCGGATATCAGTCAAAAGATTTCAGAGGTCGGACAGCCGGCAATCCTAAACGTCATCGCCTTGTTATTCCTGATCGTCTTCGGATTAAAAGGTGCGATCTTCCCGCTCTACTTCTGGTTACCTGGTTCTTATCAAGTACCGCCGACGCCTGTTCTTGCTCTGTTCGGTGCCTTGCTGACGAAGGTCGGGGTCTACGGGATTTTACGGACGTATAGTTTGTTCTTCTCAAATGAGATTGGAACGATTCATCAAATCTTAAGTATACTTGCTCTCAGTACGATCGTCATCGGGGTGATCGGTGCGCTTGCGACACGGGATGCGAAGCAAATCATCATCTACAACATCATCGTCGCAGTCGGGGTCATCTTGTACGGGGTTTCCCTCATGACACCGCAAGCACTAGAAGGTGCGATTTTCTACCTTCTTCATGATATGTTGATCAAAGCCGCTTTATTCCTTCTCGTAGGGATCATGGTCGGAATTGCCGGCTCGAGTAAACTGAAAGATATGGGCGGGATGATCAAAACCTATCCTGTACTAGGTTGGACGTTCTTCATCGCGGCGTTATCACTTGCCGGGATTCCACCGCTCAGCGGGTTCATTGGGAAATTCCTGATCGTTCGTGGTGGTATTGAAGCTGGTGAGTTGATTGGACCAATCATCGTCTTACTATCCAGTCTGCTCGTCTTGTATTCGGTCGTTCAATTGTTCATGCGTGCCTTTTGGGGAACACCGAAGACTTACTCGGGTGATAAACAAGCGCTTGTTCCCAAGCTGCTTGTTCCTACGATTGTCTTAGTTGCGCTCAGCGTTCTCTATGGAGTAGGTGCTGAGGCGATGCGTCCACTGATTCAACAGGCCGTCGAACCGTTGACGAATCCAACGCTCTATATCGATGCCGTACTAAAAGGAGGTCGTTAATTCATGGCATTTCAAGTCTTGCTCAACTTATTTCTTGCATTCTTGTGGATGTTTCTCTCAAACAATTTCTCGGCCTCCGGTTTCGTCATTGGTTACGCGCTAGGGTTGATTGCGATGTTCGCTTTCCGTCGCGGCTTCAAAGGTCGCTTTTATCTCGGACCTGTCGTCGCACTCGTCCTATTGTTTTTCCGCTTTCTCTACGAGCTTGTCGTCGCGAACATCGATGTCTTGAAAATCATCTTAAAGCCGAAGTTAGATATTCAACCTGGTATTTTCGCCTATGAGACCGAACTCGATCAACCGTGGCAAATCACGTTGCTGTCAATGCTGATCACGCTGACACCGGGAACGCTCGTCGTTGATATCTCGGATGATAATAAGACACTCTACATTCATGCACTCCACATGCCAGAGGTCGATGAAGCGGTCGCTTCGATTCGTGATAGTTTTGAGAAAGCCATTCTGGAGGTGAGTCGGTGATGTTCGATATTTTAATCTATATCGCACTCGGGGGTGTCTTTCTCTCGATGCTCGGTCTGTTTTACCGGGTCATCAAAGGACCAAGTGTTGCGGATCGTGTCATCGCGCTTGATTCAATTGGTATCAGCTTGATTTCAATCGTTGGCCTTGTCTCGATCATCTTACGGACGAGCGACTACCTCGAAGTCATCCTGTTGATTGGTATACTCGCCTTCATCGGTACAGTTGCCTTTTCAAAATATATCGAGAAAGGAGAGATCATCGAACGTGATCGCAACCAATGAATTGATCGTCGCGGTCTTCGCCTTGCTCGGTATGGGATTTAGTCTCGTCACCGCGCTTGGTCTGATCCGCTTACCGGATGTCTATACGCGTGCTCACGCTGCATCTAAAAGCGCGACATTAGGTGTCATGTCGATTTTAATCGGCGTCATCATCTATTTCGTCACTGAAGATGGATTCTTCTCCTCTCGTGTCGTTCTCGGCATCCTGTTCGTGCTCATCACAGCACCGATTGGAGGACATCTGATCGCTCGTGCTGCATATTACAGCAATGTTCCGTTGTGGAAATCGTCTGTTCGTGACGACTTGTCTCAGAATAAAGAACATGTGGAACCAAAGAAACGCCAAGATGACGTATAAGTATCGCTATGACAAAACCCTCGCTTTAGACTGACCTAGCAATATGAGACACATATAAAACACCTTGATTAGGCTGCCTGTACACCGTATTTTTTCGGTGTCAGGTAGCCTAATTTTTCTTGGATTCGTTCTTCGTTATAGTAATTTAAGTAATTAGTAACGCGTTCAGAGACCTCATGGTCTCTTAGTGAATTAAATTTGACGTACTGGAATTCCTCGGACTTTAAATTAGAGTGGAACGATTCGATAACTGCGTTGTCCCAACAGTTTCCTCTACGAGACATGCTGCTTGTTAGGTGATTCCTTTTAACGAATTCTTGAAAGGCGTATGACGTATAGACACTTCCTTGGTCCGAATGAAGGATGACCCCTTCGGGATAGTTTCGATTCTCAAGCGCTATCTTCAACGTATCAATCACAAGAGACGTTTGTTGATGCTCGTATAACTTGTATGCGACGATTTCGTTATTAAAAAGATCCATAATGGTGGAAAGATATTTCGTCGTGCTGCCGTATTGGATATAGGTGATATCCGTCACCCACTTTTGATTCGGTTTACTTGCTGTGAAATCGCGCTTGATGAGATCCGGTGCCGTTATGATGCGCTCACCTTGAGACTTCCATCTTCGCTTCGGCTTGATCCGACATTGGAGATGGTGTTTTTGCATGATTTTCTGTACGGTATTCCGATTGGCTTTTAACTGATAGATTTGCTGTAATAATGCCTTTATTTTTCGATGTCCATTCCGATACTTCGTCTGTGTACTTAGTTTAATGACGGTTTTTTCGAGCACCGAAGGTGCTTTAACAGATTCCTTAATCCAACGGTAATAGCTTGCTCTTGGTACATTCAAAGCGCTAAGAATGGCGGTGATTGTATACTTTCTCCGAAGAAACTCTACAATTTTTATGACTACTTCTTTCTCAACTCTCTTTCGATTTCCATGTACTTTTTTAAGATCTCATTTTCCATCTTCAGATGTGACATTTGTCGTTCTCTCTTGTCATCCTCACTCGCAGAATCTGGACCATGTCCATAGGTATATTGTTTACCGATTGGCTGATCAAATCGATAATGTTCGTTAGAGCGATACCATCTCATCCATGTTTTGATTTGAGATTCATTTTTGATTCCGTACTTCTCCATGATTTCTCTCGTCGTTAACTTACCACTCAGCTTATCTTTGACTACTGCCCATTTCACTTCACTTGAATATACGTTTTTGCCTATGCAAAAACACCTCCGATGTTAGTACTTTTTAAAAGTGTACCACTCCGAAGGTGTTTTATATTGTCTCAAAATTTTAGGTTAGCCCACTTCCATTCACGGAAGCGAGGGTTTTTTGATTAAGAACGCTGTAAAGGTGAGGCAGCAAACAAGAGTGCCAACTCATCACGATTACCCAGCAATTCTTCTAATGTATGCTGTTCCAGTTCCCGGATAAAAGCTCGAAGCGCTCGTCCGAGCACACCTTTTAGACGACATCCTGGTTCGATGACACAATGACCGTTGCTTCCAAAACACTCAACGATATCCATCGGTTCCATCTCCCGAACGACTTTACCGATGTTGATGTCTTTTGGATCACGAATCAAACGGAGTCCGCCTGACCGACCTCTTGTTGATTCGACATAGCCAAGTTTCGCTAACTGTTGTGTCACCTTCATTAAATGGTTGGATGAGATGCCATAATGATTTGCAATCTGCGGCATTGGTGTGATGACATCCCGGTGCACCCCGAGGTACATCAACACACGTAATCCATAATCCGTATACTGTGTAATTCTCACGATCCTCACTCCATTCCTTCCCAAAACTGCACTGTTATCGTACCATGAAATACGAAACTGACTACATTGTTTTGTCTCATGATTCGAAATTCTGATAAACCTCTATAGGGTTTACGTATGGAATGAAATATTGGATTTAAAATACGAGTTTTAAAAACAAAAAAACTATTCCTCCTTTCCTGTTCGAAAGAAGAAATAGTACTATTTCCTTTTTACCTTATTTTTTGTACAGTCCTTTCACGACATCATTAAAACGGTCGGCATAGTTCGTAAAGACTCCCGTGACACCATAATCAAGCATACGAACCATATCCGCTTTTTCATTCACTGTGTACGGGTGAAGTAACAAATCATGCGCCCGAATTGCTGCGACGTTCTCACGTGTCAATGCTTTGAAGGAAGGACCGACACTGACCGCATACTGGCGGATTGCTGTTAATCGATCATCCGTCATTGCCTTGACTTCATTTGCTTCCATCAACTGAACCAAGGGAACGTTCGGGTCGATGGCTCTGACTTTTTGAAGACTCGCTTCACTAAACGACTGAATCAAGACTTGTCCTGATTTGACCTTGTTACTCGACAATCCGTTCTGCTTTAGTACGTCGAGCAATTTCTGTTCCATTCCCGGGTACACTTCCGGTGATTTCGTCTCGATGTAGTAATTCGCATGCTTCCCATACTTACTCAAGACTTCTTGAAGCGTCGGAACTTTCAAACCGACATACGATTTTTTCGCAAGGGTCGGGTTCGCTTCATTGAACCAGCTACCGGCATCAAGTTTCTTGATTTCAGCAAGCGTTTTATCTTTGACGGCACCCGTTCCGTTCGTCGTCCGATCAACCGTTTCATCGTGCATCGCAATCAATTGACCGTCTTTTGTCATCTGTAAATCAATTTCGATGTAATCTGCTTTGAATGTCTTATGTCCCATTTCATAAGCTGGCATCGTATGCTCTGGCGCGTATCCCGAAGCTCCGCGGTGAGCAACATTGATGATTCGATTTGGATCGAGTAACGATGTTCCTTTTGAATGTGCGCTGACATCTTCTGTCGGAAGACCTGTGCTTAATACGGCTCCTGCTACCATCGTCAATCCAAATTGTTTCAACATAATCAATTCCCCCTTGAAATATTCTTACAACACTTATCCTAAATCGTATGTATGAAGCTGATATAGAGATGATGTAAATGTCGTTTCGTGTTTTGATGACAAAGTGATATCAACAAAAAAAGACCCGCATCTAAAACGGGTCTTTTAATGATTACGCTTCGAAAATCAATGACTCTGGATCTTCAAGGAGATCTTTAATGTGCTTCAAGAACGTAACAGCTTCTTTTCCATCAACGATTCGGTGATCGTATGAGAGTGCGACATACATCATCGGACGGTTTTCCATGCGTTCAGCATCAATCGCTACAGGACGTAAGTTGATTGCGTGCATTCCGAGAATCGCGACTTGTGGACCGTTTAAAATCGGTGTCGACATGAGTGAACCGAACGTACCACCATTCGTGATCGTGAACGTACCACCCGTCAAATCAGATAGACCGAGTTTGTTATCGCGCGCCTTGACCGCTAATTGAATGATGTCTTTTTCAATCTCAGCAAAGTTCTTTTTGTCCGCATCACGCACGACTGGAACGACGAGACCATCTGGTGCTGAAACGGCAATACCGATATCGTAGAATTTCTTCAGGACGATTTCGTCGCCTTGAATCTCAGCATTCAAGTATGGCATCTTTTTAAGTGCTGCGACTGCTGCTTTCGTAAAGAATGACATGAAGCCAAGTTTGACTTCGTTTTCTTTCACGAATTTCTCTTGGCGACGTTTACGCAGTGCCATGACCGCTGACATATCGATCTCATTAAATGTTGTCAACATTGCTGCCGTTTGCTGAACTTCAACGAGTCGGTTCGCAATCGTCTTGCGACGGCGTGACATCTTGATTCGCTCTTCCGGTTTCCCAGGAGCGGCTGCAGATGCTGGTGCTGGTGCCGGTGTAGCGGGTTTCGTAGGAGCCGGTTTTGCTTGCTCACGTGGTGCTACTTCAAACGTCGCGACGTCTTGCACACGGATACGACCAAGTGGATCTTGCGTCGCCACTTGTGCTAAATCAATTCCTTTTTCACGAGCCAGTTTACGGGCAGCAGGTGAAGCAATCGGACGATCCGCAACAGATGTACTTTCAGTCGCTGCCACAGCCACCGGTTGTTCCGCTTTTTCTTCTGCTTTTGGTGTCTCTTTTGGAGTTTCTTGTACTGGTTCTGCCACAGCCGGTTTTGGAGCCTCGCCACCAGCAGAGATGACAGCAATCGTTTCCCCGACGCGAACTGTATCTCCTTCAGCAGCCATC
The DNA here is from genome assembly GCF_000702605.1 of Exiguobacterium acetylicum DSM 20416. Taxonomy (NCBI): domain Bacteria; kingdom Bacillati; phylum Bacillota; class Bacilli; order Caryophanales; genus Exiguobacterium; species Exiguobacterium acetylicum. The sequence continues at coordinate 1,355,499 of NZ_JNIR01000001.1, forward strand.
ACTTCCGTCAACGTACCTGCTTCATCTGACGGTACTTCGATATTGACTTTATCTGTCTCGAGCTCAACGATGGCTTCTCCTTTTTCAACGTGATCACCTGGTTGTTTCAACCAAGACGCCACCGTTCCTTCTGTGATTGATTCGGCAAGTTCTGGTACTTTGATTTCCATCGTATTCTCCCCCTATGACTCGATTCTATCTTAAGTTATGATGTGTGATTTGATACGTGTGATGGTGCTGTTGGAGTAGAAGCAGTCGCTGTGAGTGCATCATTGATGATACGTGCCTGCTCTACTTTATGACCTGACGGGTCACCTTCTGCTGTACTTGAACGGCGACGACGACCGATGTAACGGACGGTTTGAATACCGTTCGGCGCAACTGTCTCAAGCCGCGGTTCCATGAAGGACCACGCCCCCATGTTTTTCGGTTCTTCTTGCACCCAGACCATCTCTTCGACGGATTCATAGCGCGCGATGACTTCTTGTAAGGCTTTCGCCGGGAATGGATACAACTCCTCGACACGAACGATTTGTAGCCAATCGAGATTCTCATCTGATTTTGAAACGGCTTCAGCTAGATCGATTGCCATCTTACCAGAACAGAACACAAGACGTTTAACACGATCTGGTGCTTCGCCAAGTCCAGCTTGTTCGATGACACGGCGGAAACTACCTTCCGTCAACTCAGAGACATCGGATGTTGCAAGCGGATGACGTAAGAGACTCTTCGGTGTCATGACGACGAGCGGTCGGACTTCCTCTTTCCCGAGAATCGCTGCTTGTCGGCGCAATAAGTGGAAGTACTGGGCAGCACTCGATACGTTCGCGACCGTCCAGTTTTTCTCACCCGATAACGTCAAGAAGCGTTCTAAACGACCACTCGAGTGTTCTGGTCCTTGCCCCTCATAACCATGTGGGAGCAACATGACGAGACCTGACGTTTGTCCCCATTTCGCGCGGCTAGCTGAGATGAACTGGTCGAAGATGACTTGACCTGAGTTCGCAAAGTCCCCATATTGCGCTTCCCATAATACGAGCGTTTCCGGAGCGAAGACGTTATAACCGTATTCAAAACCAAGTACACCTGCTTCAGACAACGGACTGTTGTAGACCGAGAATGATGCAGTTGCCGTTGATAAGGCATGGAGTGGCGAGAAGCCTTCTCCTGTTTTCACATCATGAAGATTAATGTTCCGTTGTGCGAACGTTCCTCGTTCAGAATCTTGACCGCTCAAGCGGATGGGTATTCCATCTGAGAGAATCGAAGCGAACGCCAATGTTTCGGCATGTCCCCAGTCAATTCCGTTCTTTGTCGAGAACGCATCCGTCCGGCGCTTCAGGACCTTCTCAAGTTTATGGAACACCTGGAAGCCATCCGGCCACTGTAATAATTCTTCGTTGTACGCTGTTAGTGTTTCGATCGAGACCCCTGTCTCGATTGTCGGTACGCCTTTAAAGACGACATCCGGCATGACCCCACCATACTCTTTCTCGACGTTCGGTACTTTCTCTCGAGCCGCTTTCATCTGATCATTGATCGATGTTTCAATCGATTGAATTTCGTCAGCTGTCGCATCCCCATTCGCGACAAGCGTTTTCCCGTACAAGACACGAATTGGATCATGTTTATGAATCAAATCATATAAGACCGGGTTCGTATTCATCGGTTCATCCATTTCGTTATGACCAAAACGACGGTATCCGATTAAATCAATCATGACATCCTTCTTAAACGTTGCCCGGTACTCGCTCGCGAGTAACGCGACAGCGAGACAGCTTTCCGGCTCATCTGCGTTGACGTGGAAGACTGGGATCTCATACCCTTTGGTAAGATCACTCGAGTAACGCGTCGAACGGGAGTCCGTCGGCTCCGTTGTGAAGCCGATCGTGTTATTCGCGATGATATGAATCGTTCCGCCGGTGTTATATCCTTTGAGATTCGCTAAATTCAACGTTTCAGCCACGATTCCTTGACCTGGGAACGCTGCATCCCCGTGAATGAGGATCGCAGCAGCAGCTGCTTGCTCTTGGCGTGGTGCCCCTTTTTGTGAGCGATCATCTTGTGCCGCACGTGTGAAGCCTTCAACGACTGGGTCGACGAACTCAAGGTGCGACGGATTGTTTGCAAGCGTCATCCGGACGTTACGTGTCTCTTGCTCGAGTTTTCGGTTTAAACCGAGGTGATACTTCACGTCGCCTGCCAAACCGTACGTGATCCCAATCGAGCCTTCAGATGGAACGAGATCATGGTTCGGTGCATGTTGGAACTCAGCAAAGATCATTTCATATGGCTTCCCGAGTACGTGCGCCAAAACGTTCAACCGTCCACGGTGTGCCATTCCGATATTGATCGTCTCCGACCCGTTCGAGATGAGGTGTCCGACGATCGTGTCGAGCAATGGCACCATTGCGTCAAGTCCCTCAATCGAGAACCGCTTTTGACCGACATATGTTTTGTGCAAGTATTTTTCGAAAAGGTCCGTTTCAGCCAAGCGTTTGAATAACTGTTTCTTTTGTTCAGCATCTAGCGTCGCTGTCAAAGCACCTTGCTCGATTTTTTGACGGAGCCATTTCTTTTCATCGAGATCGTCGACATGCTGGAACTCAACAGCGGCTGCTCCCGTGTACTGTGCCTTTAAATGTTCGATGCCTTCATACGCGTCCTGTATACCAGTTGGTGGTTCAGGGCAGACGAGTGAGACTGGCATTTTCCGAAGATCTGCCTCTGTCAATCCGTACTGACTCAATTCGAATAATCCTGTTTCTCGCGGATGGTCCTTCAGCGGATAGATATCCGCCGCAAGATGTCCTTTTGCACGAATTTGTTCCGCTAAACGATTCGCCGCAAGATATTTTTCGAAATCTCCTGTCTCGACTTGCATCGGTACGACTGGTTCCGTCACGGGTGCACCATGCTCTTCGAAATACGCACGTGTCTCCTCATCAACGGATGTCTTGTCTTCTAAAAAACGCTCGTACAATTCAATAATGTAGCCAAGGTTTGGTCCATAAAATGCTTGTTGATCTTGCTCGTGGCCTGCCATGTACGGTTCCCCCCGTTTCTATATTTCTCCCCACACATCCAGTGGATACTCGATGTGTTTCCAGCCCTCTACCTGTTAGCGCTTTCAAAAGGAATTGCATGAATAAAACGCTGAACGTCATGAGAAGGAATGACCGTGTCATTCTTCCATGAAAGTGCCTTCGTTACTATATTACTACTCTTTTCCTATGTGTGCATTTCGAATTCCCAAATTCTCACGCTTAAATGTATAAGTTTTTCTTATGACCACTTGCCTAGTTATTTATGATTCGTCAAAAAACCGGCGTATCCGCATTTAGATACGCCGGTCTCATCATAAGACTTTACTAAGGAACGATTGCGTCCGTTCGTGTTGTGGAGAATCAAATAATGCTTGTGGTACGTTCTCTTCGACGATATAACCACCATCCATGAATAAGACGCGATCTCCAACCTCTCGAGCAAATCCCATCTCATGGGTCACGACGACCATCGTCATGCCTTCAAGAGCAAGTTGTTTCATGACGGCAAGCACGTCACCTACCATTTCCGGGTCAAGTGCTGACGTTGGCTCATCAAACAACATGATTTTCGGATTCATTGCAAGCGCGCGGGCAATCGCGACCCGTTGTTTTTGACCACCAGATAATTCACCTGGATAATTATCCGCTTTTTCACGTAATCCGACTTTATCAAGGAGTTCAAGTGCCCGCTGTTTCGCCTGTTCTTTATCCGATTTACGTACTTTGATCGGTGCGAGCGTGACGTTTTCTAACACAGTTTTATGCGGGAAGAGATTAAAATGTTGAAAGACCATCCCTACTTCTTCCCGGACCTTGTTAATATCGACCTTTGGACTCGTAATGTCGAAATCATCGACAATGACCGTGCCACCTGTAATCTCTTCCAATCGATTCAAACAGCGTAAAAACGTACTTTTCCCAGATCCCGACGGACCGATGACACAGACGACTTCTTTTTCGGCAATCGAGACGTTGATGTCTTTTAAGACTTCATTCGAACCGAAGGATTTCTTTAGATTCTTTACTTCAATGATACTCATCGTAATGTAAACCTCCGTTCCAAGAACTTCGCCACTAAGGACAAGAGATAAATGATGACGAAGTACATCAATCCGACGACGGACCAGACGATGAATGGTTCAAACGTCGTTGACTGCTGTACTTGACCTTGTTGCGTCAAGTCAGCGATGCCGATAATCGACAACAACGATGTATCTTTTAAGCTAATGATCGATTGGTTCGTAATCGTTGGTAACATCCGCCGGAATGCTTGCGGTAAGATGATCTGCACCATCGTTTGACGCCCTGTCATCCCGAGTGAACGTGCAGCTTCTGTTTGTCCTTTATCAATCGATTGGATACCAGCTCGAATGATCTCTGCAAAATAAGCACCGGCATTGATTGCGACCGTCAGTATCCCTGCATACATCCGGTCCATCGATAACCATTCGAGCGAGTTAAGTCCAAAATAGATGAAGAATAACTGAACGATGAACGGCGTTCCGCGAATGACATCAATATAGACAATCGCGATCCCGTTTAAGATTTTTGATGGTGATAAGCGCATCAATGCGACGACTAAGCCAATCAGAAAGCCGACGATGACCGCGATGATGAAAATATACAATGTGACTTGAAGCCCTTCCAAGAAAAATGGAAATGCGGTTTTGACCACTTCCATTGGCTATCCCACTCCCTTATTGCCTTGCGACTTATTTCAGATACGTATCAACGATTTTATCGTATTCACCGTTTTCTTTTAGATTCGCAAGTCCTTTGTTGATTTTCTTCATCAGATCCTCGTTCTCACCTTTTAAGACAGCGATTCCGTAATTGTCCCCGTTGAGACGGTCTCCGACAAGTTTTAATCCAAGGTTTTGTTGTTTGTTTGCATATGAGATGACAGGATAATCTTCAATCAAGGCTGCTGCGTTACCGTTCTTCACTTCTTGGAACATCGCTGGGCTGTCATTGAACTGTGTGACTGTGAAGCCAAGCTTATCTGCGTTATCCGTTGCATATTTCGCACCCGTCGTTCCCTTTTTGACGGCTACTTTTTTCCCTTTTAAATCGTTGACGGATTTAATACCATTCTCATCTTCTTTGACGACTAAAATAAGACCAGCTTTGAAGTATGGATCTGAGAATGTGACGACTTTCTTCCGTTCTGGCGTAATACTCATACCGGCAATGGCAACGTCCAATTGATTGGCTTGAAGTGCCGGAATGATACCGCTAAAGTCCATTGCTTCAAATTGAATCTTGAAGTTCTGATCCTTCGCGATTGCTTTCATGAGATCAATGTCGATTCCCTTGTACGTATCCCCATCTTTATATTCAAATGGTGGGTACGTGACGTCAATGCCGACCTTATACGTCTTTCCTTCTGACGACTCTTCTTCTTTCGAACCGATGCTACATGCACCAAGCACGAGAACACAGCTCATCAAGAGCGCTAGCAAGATACTCCCTTTTTTCATGTTTGTTTCCCCTCTCCTATGTGTTAAAGATTGTTTACTCTACTTAGTACTTTCCCTGAAGAGTACCCTCTTTAAAACGTATTTTACCAGAAAAATTCTAAAAAGATAAACTTTTCTGAATTTTTATTCGTTGAAACCGTTTTCTATTCATCATCAAAAAAGAAGGCAACCCCTTGCTGGGATTGCCTCCTTCAATCATTTATGCCGCCGAGAGGACTTGAACCTCCACGGTGTTGCCACCACTAGATTCTGAGTCTAGCGCGTCTACCAGTTCCGCCACGACGACGTTGATTTATGATATTAATATAGCGGGTAACGAACTGAGTTGTCAATCATTTCGCAAGATGTTGCGAACGAACTTCTCGACGACATCATCATACAATGCCGGATCCTCAAAATAGGCCATCGCGTGAGCGGCATTCGGAATGACGACGAGCTCTTTTTCTGTTGGACAAGCTTCATACAGCTCATATACCATATCTGTCGGTACAAACGTATCTGCCCCACCATGGATGAACAAAATTGGTACCTGTGCTTTTTTGACTTGTTTCAGCGCTGATGCTTCACGGAACGTATAACCTGCCTTTAGCTTCGTCAATACGCTCGTCATACCTAAAAACGGGAAATGTGGTAGTCGATACATCCGCTTCATCTGATACGCAAGTACAGCATTGACGGACGTATAGGCACAATCAGAAATGATTCCTTTGATCTGTGGTGGGAGTTGCTCGCCACTCGTCATCAATACGGTCGCCCCTCCCATCGACACCCCATGCAAGAACAGTTTCGCATCCTGTCCAATCCGTTCAATCAGATAGTTCGACCAACTGAGACAATCTTCCCGATCATGCCATCCGAATCCGATATAGTGACCGTCACTCATTCCGTGTCCTCGATTATCCGGCATCATGACATGAAAACCGGCCTGATGGTACAGATAGGCGAATCCGGCTAAATCCGTTCCGACGCCTCCGTATCCGTGCACGAGAATGACAATCCGATCTGATGGAACAGGAGACGGAAGGAAGTGCCCGCGTAACGTCAAACCATCTTTCGCTTCAATCTCGATCCGCTCGAGCGGCTGCTCCTTGATCCAGGTCTGTCCAGGTTGCATCAATCGGACCATCTCATCACTCAAATCCCGATTATTCGATAAGAAAGGCTTCGGATTCGTGGCGATTGCCATCTCATAAAAATAATAACTCGCTGCTACTAATCCGGATCCGATGACTCCGATTCCAATTTTTGTTCTGCGACGCATCTGCCCCACTCCTTCTTTCAGTTATAGCTCGATCTTCAGTTGAGCAGCATGGTCATCCTCTTCATCCTGCAAGACTTGTTGACGTAATCGTTGTTCTTGTTGCTGACGCCGGTAGGCAAACTCTTGGACAAGCTCTGTACCCGTGAACCCATCTTCTACGAGTTCGCTCAATAAATCCGTTTCTGTCTCGACGACCTCGCCCGGACGTCGCATGACGAGAACATCTCCGACTTGTGCAATCAGCAATTCATCTTCTAGACGAAGTGCATCGTAAAATGGTTCCGGTAACGTCATTCGACGTGTCTCCGGATTGATATGGACGCGTTTATAAACGCCTAATGCTTGAAACTTACGACGTGCCATTGCGTGCTCTCCTTTTTAGTTGAACGTCAGATCGATTCGTGAATCTTTTCCTTGAATACGAACCGTACCCGTCGCTCCATTGATTAACGTCAACTGTGGCGGCTGATGACCGATGTCAAGATCATATAAGACTGGTAAGCCCGTTTCATCTGCTAGATACTGATACACGTCTAGCCATGTCAGATCTTCTGTGATCCTTGCAGACGTACGACCGAATAAAAAGCCAGCCGCATGGTCAAACCATCCTGCATACGCCATTTGTCGAAGTGTCCGGTGCACCTCTGCTGAACTCGCTTCAGACACCTCGAAGTACCAGAGTATCGGTTCTCCGTTGATTTCTTCACGCTGGAAACGCTGTACATCTCCGTACGGTGTCCCAATCAGATGGCGAATCGTCTCAAGACACCCACCAAGTATCCGTCCGGTCACTTCTTTTCGCTCATCAAGTGCTTTCCATTCGGTCGCTTCCGTCAGTTGAAATAACGAACCTGCTGGACGTTCTTGGTCTGTCCACTCGGATTGATAACGATCGGAAGCCCACTGTGTGACGGTTCCTCCAGTTGGCGTTGCGAGCACCCGTCGCCAGGCACTTGTCGTCTCGTCCCATTCTTCACTTCGAAGCTCAACGAAATTCGGACCATGTGCTGTCGCCATCCCCGTCTGAAGCGTCAGACTGAGCAATAACGTACTGATATCGGAATAGCCAAGCAACCATTTCGGTCGGTACGTAGCTAGCGCCAACTCGGGTAAAAGATCAATGGCGCGTTCCCCACCAAATGGCGGGATAACGGCATCAATCGTCTCATCCGTCATCATCTGATTCAATTCTTCGGCGCGTTGTTTAACCGGCGCACTCGCAGCAAGTTGATGCGACCAAATCGTTTCGCCCAAACGGACGTTCATTTGCCGTGCTTGTACTTGTTCAACTGCTCGTTCGACCCATTCCTGTTGCTGTTCACGTAATCCGGAGGAGGGCGCCGTCACTCCGATCGTTTGACCTGTCCAACCTAAAAATGGATATTTCATGGTGACCCCCTATAATGCCATAGTGTGAAACTATCTTCTCGTCAAAATATGAGTTCATTATACCGTTCTTATGCCGCATTACCAACTTTTATCCTGTTAGAACGTCGTGATACGAACAAAAAACACGATTCCGCACAAGCGACCTGAATGAACAAGTCACCTCGACGAAATCGTGTTTGAATCTTTTTTAACTTGATGCTGATAGTTCAGCATATTCCTCTTGCGTGAACGCACGGGAGCGTGTCAAAAAACGTTTCCCTTCGATACCCTCAAGAGAGAACATTCCGCCTCGACCATTCACGACATCAATGATGAGTTGCGTATGTTTCCAGTACTCATATTGATCTTCATGAATATAAAACGGACAACCACCGATCTCTCCTAGTTTTTTATCCTGATCCCCTAGAAATAGATCACCCTGCGCAAAACACATCGGGGAACTGCCATCGCAACAACCACCAGATTGATGAAACATCAACGGACCGTGCTTTTCTCTCAACTGGTCGATTAACTCTAAACAAGCTGCTGTCGCCTGAACACGTTCCACCATTTGCATCCACGTCCTTTCCGACTTAGAAGAAACCGAGTTTATTCGGGTTATAGCTAACGAGTAGGTTTTTCGTCCGTTGGTAATGGTTAAGCATCATCTTATGGTTTTCGCGTCCGATACCCGACATTTTGTAACCACCAAATGCCGCGTGAGCTGGATATTGGTGATAACAGTTCGTCCAGACGCGTCCTGCTTCGATCGCACGACCAAACCGGTACGCACGGTTCATATCGCGCGTCCAAACACCGGCACCAAGACCGTACAACGTATCATTCGCAATTTCGAGCGCTTCTTCTTCCGTCTTGAAGGTCGTGACCGACAAGACCGGTCCGAAAATTTCTTCTTGGAAGATTCGCATCTTGTTATGCCCTTTAAAGATCGTTGGTTGGATGTAATATCCTTCTGCGAGATCCCCTTCGAGCATGTTACGCTCTCCACCGACGAGACACTCTGCGCCTTCAGATTTCCCGATTTCAAGATATGAAAGGATTTTCTCCATCTGTTCGTTCGAAGCTTGAGCCCCCATCATGACGTCCGAATCAAGAGGATTTCCGATCTTGATGGCTTTGACGCGCTCAAGAACACGTTCCATGAACGGCTCGTAAATTGATTCTTGAATCAAGGCACGCGACGGACACGTACAGACTTCTCCTTGGTTCAATGCAAACATCAGTAATCCTTCGATTGCTTTATCGAAGAAGGCATCATCTGCCTGCATGATATCTTCGAAGAAGATGTTCGGTGATTTCCCACCAAGCTCGAGTGTGACCGGAATCAGGTTCTGTGATGCGTACTGCATGATCAAACGTCCTGTCGTCGTCTCACCCGTAAAGGCGATTTTGGCGATTCGTTTGCTTGAAGCGAGTGGTTTCCCTGCCTCAAGACCAAATCCATTGACGATGTTAAGAACACCTGGTGGAAGTAAGTCTTCGATGAGTTCAACGAGTACCATGATGCTCGCTGGTGTTTGTTCTGCTGGTTTTAAGACCACACAGTTTCCTGCCGCGAGAGCTGGTGCTAATTTCCAGACAGCCATTAAAAGCGGGAAGTTCCACGGAATGATTTGACCGACGACGCCAAGTGGCTCATGGAAGTGATACGCGACCGTATCTTGGTCAAGTTCACCGACCGAACCTTCTTGGGCACGGATGACGCCGGCGAAATAGCGGAAGTGATCAATTGCAAGCGGTAAATCCGCGTTGAGTGTCTCACGGACCGCTTTCCCGTTCTCAAGTGTCTCTGCATAAGCGAGCATCTCAAGGTTTTCTTCCATCCGATTCGCGATTTTATTTAAAATGTTTGAACGTTCCGTTACAGAGGTCTTCCCCCATGCTTCTTTTGCGGCATGCGCTGCGTCAAGAGCCAGTTCGATGTCTTCCTTACCGGAACGAGCGACTTGGCACAATACTTTACCGGTGACAGGTGTTACATTATCAAAATATTCTCCCCCGACAGGTGCCGTCCACTTTCCATTGATGTAATTTTCATACCGTTCCTTGTACTGTACTTTTGACCCTTGCTTGTTCGGAATGTCATAAATCATGCGTTACTTCCTCCCTCAACTAAAATGGTCAAGCAGTGAGACGGATGCTTGTATGCGCTTACATTTTAATATAGGCTAAAACAGCCCTCTCGATACCATCGTACCAAAATTATATGAAAAGTCAAAAAATTCCGGTAAATATCTGTGATTTTTTTCGAAAAAAACATCTCCGTTTTCAGGAGATGTTTTACGATCAAGACCGTGTCGGGTCAATCCCGTCTTCTTGGTCAGACGGTGTATCGGAACTACCAAAGTCACTCACTTTCGAGAAACCGTCCGTATCACCGTCGATGTCTTTTCCGCGGGCTGTGACCGATGGATCAAGTACATCTTCTTCGCTTGGTCGTGAATTCGGATCGTTCTCATTTTGTGCAGCTTCTTCTTTAGCATGCTCGATACATAATAACGTCTCCGGAATGATATCAAGACGTTCAATCTCAATCTCTTTTCCGCATACTTCACAAATCCCGTACGTTCCGTCTTCAATCGCTTTAAGAGCACGATCCACATCCGACAGCATGTCTTCTTGCATATCCGTGATCGCTTGATCGCGTTCCCGCAAGAACAGTTCATCGCCGGAATCGGCAGGATGATTATCGTAACTCGACAATTCACCTTCATCGTAATCGGTATCGCGTTGTTCGATGTTTGATGTCGTCTTCTCTTTTTCCTTTAATAACCGTTGCTTGAATTCTTCCGTCTGTTGTTTAGATAACATGATTGTTCGACTCCCCTTCGTTAGTACCTCTGTTAAGAATGTAGCCTATTCGGAGAAGAGTTAAACCATCAGGAACATTTGTAAGAACGAATCGATCCGTGAAGATCGCAGATGACCGTCATACATTCATTTCCATCATTAAAGCAAATCTGATGCGACCGTCCGTTTTTGGATGTCGTGATATCGTCAATCCACAGTTGCGAAGCATCTGCCGAAGACAACATGGCGATTTTGTCGCGAATCATGAATAAATCAAACGGTAACAGATTCAAGGATTGAATCGTTAAACCGTGCTTCCGGAAAAGTGGATCAAGCTGATATTGCGAGAGACTATACAAACACTTCTCCGCCCCACCAATCAACAACTGAATCGAATGGGAGGGTTCATGACTATCGATTCGCTCCTTATGGAGGATGATTCGTCCTCGAACACCAGATTCATTGAAAATCCGTTGCGTATCCTCTTGTGAAAGACGTGGTCCACCATCTTTGACCTTTAGAACGATGTGAGCGAATTCTGCGAAATCTGGTTTTCCAATTTCAAGCGCCGGGATATGACGGACTTCTTCACGTTCAATGATTTCAATCAAGTCACGCTCGACTTGGACACTGACCGTATCTGTTGAAAAGACACGGACGTCGATCACGAATTGATCGAGTACCGCATTTACTTCGATCGTGTATGTTAAATCAAGGTTTTTTTCTTGTTCAACCAACAATCGATTCAAGATAAGTTGATGCAATAAATGGACTGGTGTGCGTGAAGAAAATTGACTCGAATAAATCAAATGCTTCGGTCCGGTTCCTTTTGTTGCTTTTGGTCGTGCTCCGTTTAATCTATATACGTTTACTTTATAATTCAACATATGATCACCTTCTCTTACCTGAAAAATCGGAATAGAGATGTTCCGTTCATATAGCGTACAATGTATTTTAATCACTAAATATTCGTTTTCGAATATTCCAAATTTAATATACAAATTGTAATCAAATTGTGATAGAAGATTCTTAAAAACAGATCTTTTCTATGATACCATTTCGCATTAAAGTCAAAAAAAAACACCTTCCACAAGATGTGAAAGGTGTTTGACACACAAGAGTATTCTTTCTTAAGCAATCGAATTGACTTGTTGTTGCATTGCTTCATAATGTTCGATGATTCGAGATCCAAGTGGATCCGTTGCTGACAGTTGTAGATATGCGTTCAGCGCATCTTCGATTCCATGTTTTATAATATACGCATTTAATTCTGAAGATTCTGAATCATCCGGGTCGAAATAGGTTAGGGCTGCTGCGATGCCGCGTGCTAATCCATCTGCTTCGATGCCGCGTTCCATCAATTCTTTCGCTGGTTTAACGAGTCGGTCGCTTGGACTCAGTTTACGAATCGGTGAACGAGCAACCCGAATGATTTCATCATGAATCCGCGGGTTTTCAAATCGTTTCATATTCTTTTGGATATACGCACTATGGTCGACTGGGTTAAAGCCGTACTTTTCAAGTAACAACCACCCTGTTTCGTAAAGTGCTGTCTGGACACCACGACGGATGCGTGGATCTGTTAAACTTTCAGCGATCGTCTCTTTTTGGAACAATGCTCCGAGGTACGATGCGATCGCATGTCCTGTGTTGACGGTGAACAGTTTCCGCTCGATGAACGGTTCAATGTTCTCGACATAGGTGACGCCTTCGATCCGTGGATAGGCTTCCGGTAATCCAGTCGTCTCGATCACCCATTCGAAGAATTCTTCCACTTCGACGTATAACGGGTCTTCATGATGTTGAAGCGGCACGATCCGGTCAACCGCCGCATTTGGGAAATACCAGTTCTCCTCTAACGGCTGATGTTTCGCCACCTCTGCTTGCAAGTGTTTTGACCCACCAATCATGTTTTCACATGCAATGACGTAGACAGGTGCCTGTTGATCACGTTGACGTAACCCTTCCGCAATCAATGGAGCGACTTTCGACAACAAGGTAGGTCCGACGGCCGTCGTAATGACATCCGCTTCCCGAATCACGTCGATGACTTGTTCTGCTTCAGATATACTGTTGAGCGCCGTCACGCCGTCGACGCGCTCACGCCCTCCCTGTTCAGAGGCATAACCGACTTCATAGGTATGTCGTGCTTTTAATGCATCGACGACCGTCGTATTGACATCTACGAAACAGACTTCGTAACCCGTCTTAACGAGTTGTAAGCCGATGAACCCACGTCCGATGTTACCGGCACCAAAATGAATGGCTTTCATGCTTACACCTCCGCTGTCAATAAGGCGATGATTTCTTCTTTGGATGTCGCTTTCACAATACGCTCGACGTTCTCCTCATCAGAGCAAATGACCGCGATATTCGATAGCAACTCGAGGTGTTCGTCACCGACACCAGCGATGCCGATGACGAGTCGTGCTTGTTCCGTTCCGAACGCTACGCCTTGCGGTACTTGTAGAATCGAAAGTCCTGTCTTCTTGACCTGCGATTTAGCTGACTCTGTTCCGTGGGGAATCGCGACATGGTTGCCAATATAGACCGTCGATAAAGCATGACGCTCCTGCATTGAGTCGATGTAACCGGCTTCGACATATCCGTGATCGACGAGGAGTTGACCGGCAGCCGTAATGGCTGCCGTCTCGTCTGCGAATTGTTGGTCAAGTAATACGAGTTCCGGTGAAAGGTTCATTGTCGTTGTCATGTTTATTCCTCCTTGAGTGTCTCTATCTTTATCTTTAAGAAATTTTATTCCGTGCTGTTTCGATCTCATGGACGAGTTGGTCATAATAACCGGCATTCAGGAAGTTATCGACTGACCGATGTTCTGCCGTTGGTACCTGTTCCATCGCCCGCTCCGTCAAATCACGATGCGTAATGATCAGTTCAGCGTTTTGCGGCAGTTGGCTGATCGACGTATTCGTTACCTTGATCGGTAACCCCGCCTTATTGATTTTATTGCGAAGGACGGATGCTCCCATCGCACTCGATCCCATACCAGCGTCACAAGCGAAAATGATATGTTCGACTTCCGCAAGTGGTTTGGCATCAGCTGAAACGAGTGTCGAAGCAATCGATTGTTTTCCTTTCATCGCACTGACGTTCGCGCTTGCTTCTTCGAGTGATGTCTCTTTTGCTTTGCTTGTCTTCAGCAGGACAGTCGATACAACGAATGTCACGGACGCTGACACAAGGACACCGGCGATCAATCCGATGTAAGAGCCGCGGGATGCCATCGCAAGGACAGCGATGATACTACCTGGTGAAGCAGGTGCGACTAAACCAACATCAAATAAGACGAATGTGAGGATTCCACTCATACCACCTGCGATCATCGCAAGCAACAAGACCGGCTTCATCAAGACATACGGGAAGTAGATTTCGTGAATCCCACCAATGAATTGAATGAACGCAGCGCCCGGTGCTGTTTTCTTCGCTGCACCAGAACCGAAGAACGAGTAAGCGAGTAACAATCCGAGACCCGGACCCGGGTTGGCTTCGAGTAAGAACAGTACCGATTTCCCTGCTTCATTCACTTGGTCGAGACCAAGCGGACTTAAGATACCGTGGTTGATTGCATTGTTTAAGAACAAGATTTTTGCTGGTTCAATGAACAAACTGGCTAGTGGTAGCAAATGTGCACTGACGATTGCACCAACTGCTGCCGCCATGATGTCGTCGAGACCTGTCATGAGTGGTCCGAATACTTTGAATCCACCGAGCATCAACAAGCCACCGATGATTCCGACCGAGAAGTTATTGACGAGCATCTCGAGACCTGGTTTGACTTTTCCTTCGATGAGATGATCAAACTTTTTGATGACGTATCCGCCAAGTGGTCCCATGATCATGGCACCAAGGAACATCGGAATCTCTGTTCCGACGATGACCCCCATCGTCGCGAGCGTCCCGACGACGCCCCCTCTGACGTCATGCATTAACTTTCCGCCTGTGTATCCGATCAGCAATGGTAAGAGATAGGTGATCGTCGGACCGACGAGTTCACCGAGTTCCTTGTTCGGTGCCCACCCAGTCGGGATGAACAGTGCCGTGATGATCCCCCATGCGATGAATGCACCGATGTTCGGCATGACCATACCGCTTAAAAAGCTTCCGAACCGTTGAACTTGAACACGGATGCCCCGTGCTCCATTTTGAGCTGTCGCCATTGCGTTAGCCTCCATTTCGTGTATGAGTTGATATGATGATTGCGTTGCTATGCCCTTATTGTAAGAGCACTGCAAGCGCTTACTCAATCTTTCCTAGTTCAGTCTTTGTCCAAGAAGTTGGACAGACCGGAAAGAAGCCTGCCTGACGTGAAAAAATCCCTGTCACTTCAGGAATGGAGTGACAGGGATTTTTCAAGTGTGACCAAGGAATTGATCAATGACCGTTCGAAACGTCCGATTTATAAGCAGACGAATCGTCTGTTCCTCCCCGAACTCGAATTGATCCATTTGTTCAGGGCTCTCGATGATTGCGGCACTGATCGAACTGAGTAATTCAAGCAGTTCATTCGAGGTCTCTTCCGGTGCGACCAAGACGAGGAGCCGTTCGACGGATTGTGACTGTTGATCCATTCCGAGTAAGTCGATCGGTTCAGGCAATTCAAAGATGAGGAATCCCCCTCGTTGGATCGTCGCATCGCGTCCGTGAAACAGCGCAAGCCGTGTTCCCGGAATACCGAGACCTGACATCTCATGACGACGCAACAATTGTGTCGAGAGTGATACTGCTGATTTCGCTAATCCTTGGTCGACCATGCGCGTACTGATCTCAAACAATAGCGATTCAATCCCATCGCCTACTCGCTCTAACCGTCCCATTCGGAATCCGTCCGATACTTGAATGGACGACGCAACGAGCCGATGCAATTGCTCAAGATCAAGCCATTCCGTTTTCGTCTTTCGCGGTGCCGGCTGAAAGGATTTAGGCAAGGCGAGAATTAATTTCCGGATCCGTTCGACCTCATCCTGAGGAAGCAACGGGTTGACAAGAAGATGTGGTGGGCGGATGTCAGGTAACGGTACAGTCGACAAAACGAAGTCGTACGAGTCGATCGGTAATCGTTCGATACCAAACAGCGACGAGTTATCGATATGCTCGAGTTCAGCGAATTCTTGACGCAACCGATTCATCAGTAACTTTGAGGAACCAAGTCCAGCAGAGCAGACGACTAATACGCGATAAGGTAGTTTCGGTGTCGGTTTGCTGAGAACGGCCCCGAAATGCATGACCCAAAATGCTAAATCCACGTCTTCAAATGTCGCATCGGTGAAGATCGATAGCGCTGCTTGTTTGACCGCATCAAACAAACGTGGATATTCTCGTTCAATTTGTTTGATGACATAGGACGGATTGACGCTATTTTGACGCGTATACGATTGAATATGCGAGACGAGTCCGCGTTCTAGCGCAAGGTCCTTCGTAAAGTTCGTTCCGTATAATAAGGAGACATGTTCAATCAATCGTTTTACACGAAGGCGTGTGACGAGTTCCTCCGTATCTCCTGCGTCCGATTGAAAGAACGCGCGCAACTCTTCTGATAACCATTGACGTTCGGAAATCGACAATGTTTCAGGTAATCGCTCTTCGACGCGTTCCACCCATTTGAGGATTTCGACCGGATACGCTTTTAACTCATATCGCATTGGAAACGGATCTTTGCGCAACGCTTGTAAAGCTAAGCTGAGTGTCGCGCGCATGATTTGTCGATCATTGAGACGCCCTTCTTTCGTCAATGGCGCAATGACCGCGTACGCTTGATTGATCATCTCAAGCCAGGATGTTCGGTTCATGCGTAACAGATGGGGTAACTGATCGGCGTCTCCTTGTAACAATCGATAGAAAGCGAGAACATCCCATTGCGTAAAGATCAATGAGATCAATAAGCGTCGTTTGTTGATCTCTTCACCGATTATTTCGGCACCAATGCCTTTTTTGCGTTTGATTTCAAGGTCATATTGCAGAAACCACTCATCGATTCGCTCTAAATCCTGGCTGACCGTGCTCGGTGCCACATACATCGCATGGGCGATTGCCTGTAATTTGACCATCCCGTTTTCTTGCAGTAGCCGATACGCTAACTCGACTTGGCGATCTTCAGCGTTCGGTAATTGTTTATGTGACAACAAGAGTTGGTCCCGTAATACATGTTTGGCTTCGTCTGTTCCTTCAATTAAGAGGCCTCTGCCGCGGACATATGTCAAACGCAAGTCATGATCTTCTAAAGATTGGGCAAGACGATCGCGTTCACGTTGAATCGTTCGTTCCGATGTCTCGAGCGTTTCCGCGATCTCTTGTATTTGAACAGGTTCTTCGCGTGATAAGAGGAAAAATAAGATATCATGTTCCCGTGGTGTAAATTCAGTCATGCAGCCTCACTCTTTTCTGCCAAGATTCGAGGACGACGTCATATGCAGTCGGATCAAGAATCCGATCGACGGGATGAACAGAACAATGTGCTTTCCATACATGTCGATGGACGAGTTGTGCTTCTCCGACGATAAAAGATGCCTGATCAGGTAGTTCTGCGATCCGACATGTCTTGACGTCCGTTGTAATATCGCATTCAAGTAAGCGCCTTCTTAAAATTATAGCCCCCATAATACTACTCGCCATTCCACTCTCGCATACGAAATAGATGATTTCTGGATTCATCCGTCATACCTCCTCTTCATTTTATAAGAATAGCAGAAATATTTTCGGTGTTTCACCTTGAAACAAAATCAATAGTTATTTTCGAACTGGCAGATTTCTTTGCCAAACACAAAAAAGCCTGGATTTCTGATGATGCCAGAAAATCCAGACCATGTGATTTAGCCGGTTTGTTGCATTGCTTTTAAATATTGTCCAACAGCTTCCGCCACTTCACGACCCTCGCGAATCGCCCAGACGATCAGTGATTGACCCCGTCTTGCGTCACCTGCGGCAAATACGCCTGGTCGGTTCGTCGCGTAACGCGTCGTCTTGATTTTTCCTCGTTCCGAGGCGACCGCTAAATGTTCGAGTACATTCTCTTCGACGCCACTGAATCCGATGGCGATCCAGACTTGATCGACCGGGAAGTAACGATCGCTCCCTTCAATTTCCTCGAAGATCACTGCTCCCGATTCATTTTTTGTTTTCGTTGTCTGAATCGTCCAGACACCGGTGACTTGCCCCAATTCACTTGTCGTAAACCGCTTGATGGCGATCAAATATTCACGGGGATCCCGACCGAACTGTTGCAATGCTTCCGCATAGCCGTAATCAATAGAGTAAAGCAACGGTGTATCCGGCCACATGTTTCCTGTTGCGCGTGTCGTACCTGGTTGTTCATGTTTACCGAATTGGACGACGGAGCGGCAACGTTGACGAAGCGCCGTCGCTACACAGTCCGCTCCTGTATCGCCTCCACCGATGACGAGAATATCTTTATCTTTCGCGTCATGTTCAGGAGACAACGGTTCTTGCGAGAGCACGTGACGCGTCACTCCGGTCAGATAATCCATCGCATAACCGACACCACGAGTTGGTGCATCCGTCAATTTGCGCGGTTCCGTCGCGCCGACACACAGGATCACCGCGTCGTATTCTGCTTCAAGTGTCTCTAGTGTGACGTCTGCGCCGATCGTGACATTCGTCCGGAAGTGGATCCCTTCCGCTTCAAGCAAATCAACACGGCGCTGTACGACCTCTTTATCGAGTTTCATCGCTGGTATACCGTACGTCAATAGACCGCCAATCCGATCTTCCCGCTCAAAGACCGTCACTTGGTGACCGGCTTGATTCAGCTGATCGGCAGCCGCAAGACCGGCAGGACCAGATCCAACGATGGCAATCGAGCGTGTCGATCGTCTTGCTGGAATTCGGGGCACGACCCATCCTTTTTCAAAGCCGATGTCGATGATCGTCCGTTCGATATCTTTGATCGCGACCGCGGGTTCATGAATCGACAACGTACACGATCCTTCACATGGCGCTGGGCAGACGCGACCCGTGAATTCCGGGAAATTGTTCGTCTCAAGAAGGCGATCCAGTGCCTCTTGAAAACGTCCTTCTTCTACGAGCAAGTTCCATTCTGGAATCAAGTTATAGACTGGACAACCAATCTTCACTTGATCAAATACTTCCCCTACATGGCAAAACGGGGTGCCACAATCCATACATCGACTTGCTTGTTGACTCGCTTCTGCTTCCGTCAAAGCCGTCTTATATTCTTTATAATCACCCACCCGTTCGCTTGGATGTCGTTCCGTCCCACCCGAACGAGCAACTGTCATGAATTGATCGCGTCGTTTCATCGTACCCCTCCTGTTCTGCGCCCTAGATGTGTCTCGAATGCGAGCAACATCGCTTCTTCGGTGTTGTGTCCTTGTTTTGCGAAATCAGCCATCAACGTCGTCACTTTCTCATACGTCGAAGGAATGACGCGGATGAACGAATGAATGACATGATCCCAGTTCGCCAGAATCGCATCGCCCTGTTCACTTCCCGTCCGTGCGACGTGACGTTCGATGAACGTCTTGAGTCGCGCAATCTCTTCGACATGCGTGACAGGTCCCGTCGAAACGAGTTCGCGGTTGACGCGCTGTAAAAATTGTTCAGGATTACGCGGCAAGACATAGGCGACACCACCTGACATACCAGCAGCAAAGTTTTTCCCGACATCTCCAAGGACGACGACGGATCCACCGGTCATATACTCGAGTCCATGGTTGCCGATTCCTTCAACGACGGCGACGGCTCCACTATTTCGAACGGCAAATCGCTCACCTGCTTGACCGTTAACATAGAGTTCTCCACTCGTCGCTCCGTAAAGCGCAACGTTACCGATGATCGCTTGATCGGACGAAACGAACGAAATCGAACGTGGCGGATGAACGGCGATGATACCTCCGGACAATCCTTTCCCAACGTAATCATTCGCTTCTCCCGTGACATCAAGCGTTATGCCACGTGGTAAATAAGCGCCTAAACTTTGTCCGGCAGATCCATTTAGTTCGAGTTTCAATCGATCCGTCGGGAGACCCAGTGCCCCAAACCGTCTGGTCAGCATAGCACCTGTCTGCGTTCCGATCGCCCGGTCTGTATTTTGAATCGTTAACCGTAGCGTCTGAGGCTGACTGAAATCTGCCGCCTCTAAATACGGCGAGATTTCACGAGCGTCAAAGGAACGCTCGACATGATGCTGTTGTTGTTCAGCCGGACCGTGTGTCACATGGACGAGGAGACGCGAAAAATCAAGACTCTTCGCTTTCCAATGCGTCCGTTGTCGCTCCGATGGTTCGAGTAAATCCGTCCGACCTACAAGATCTTGCAGTCGTCTTACACCGAGTTTCGCTAAATGTTCTCGTACTTCCTCAGCGATGAACGTCATGAAATGGACGACGTCATCGGCAGATCCTATGAATTTCTTACGGAGCTCTGGATCCTGTGTCGCAACACCAACAGGACACGTATCGAGATGACACGCACGCATCATGATACATCCGACGGCAATGAGCGGTGCTGTCGCAAAACCATACTCATTCGCTCCTAACATCGCAGCGAGGATGACGTCGCGACCGGTCAATAGCTTTCCATCGGTTTCAAGAACGACACGCTCGCGTAACCCGTTTAATGTCAAGGTTTGATGGGTCTCAGCTAGACCAAGTTCCCATGGTAGTCCGGCATGTTGAATACTCGTCTTCGGCGAGGCGCCTGTACCTCCGTCATGTCCACTGATGACGATGACATCTGCAAGCCCCTTCGCAACTCCAGCCGCAATCGTTCCAACGCCACCTTTTGCGACAAGTTTGACGCTAATCCGAGCTTGATCGTTCGCACGTTTTAAGTCATGAATCAACTGTGCCAAATCTTCAATCGAATAGATATCGTGATGTGGAGGTGGGGAAATCAATCCAACACCCGGTGTCGATGCACGCACTCGCGCGATCCACGGATAGACCTTTTCACCAGGTAATTGACCGCCTTCACCAGGTTTCGCACCTTGTGCCACCTTGATTTGTAATTCGTCCGCGTGAACGAGGTAATGACTCGTCACCCCAAAACGACCAGAAGCGATCTGTTTGATCCGACTCATCCGGAAGTCACCATTTTCATCGCGCTCGTATCGTTCCTCCTCTTCACCGCCTTCACCACTATTACTTTTGCCACCTAAGCGGTTCATCGCGATCGCAAGCGTCTCGTGCGCTTCTTTTGATAAAGAGCCGTATGACATCGCACCCGTCTTAAAGTACTTGACGATTTCGCTGACAGGCTCGACTTCTTCGATTGGGATTGCCGTCGTCTCCTTGAATGTCAACAGATGTCGTAGCACCGTTGCCGGTTCCTCCTGAATGCGTTGTGCATACTTTTGATAGAGTCGGTAATCATTCGTCCGGCATGCGTGTTGCAACAAATGAATCGTTGCTGGGTTAAAGGCATGATGTTCTCCTGCTTGACGATACCGGAAGACACTGCCGGACTCCAGATGAATTCGATCGCCAGCAATCAGTTGTGCTCGTCGGACTTCTTCTTCCATCAGTTCAAGCGTCATCCCGCTCAATTGAGAGACCGTACCAGTGAAATGCTGCTCGATGACGGCGCGGTCGATTCCGACTGCTTCAAAGATTTGCGCCCCCCGGTAGCTGAAGACCGTCGAAATGCCCATCTTCGACATGACTTTGACGACGCCTTCCGTAACTGCTTTTTGGTAACGTTTGTCTACATCCATAAAACGATCCCCTACCGCTTCTTCAAGCGTCGCATACGCCAGGTACGGATAAATCGCATCCGCTCCGTATCCGATCAACGTCGCGACATGGTGGACTTCACGAATTTCTCCACCTTCAACGATTAAGCTGAGATTTGTACGTAATCCCTTACGGATCAGAGCATGATGAATCGCACTCGTCACTAAGAGGATTGGCATCGGCAATGTGCCGGGGCGTACGAGGCGATCCGATAACGTCAATAATTCATATCCGTTTCGTGCAGCGGTTACAGCCTCATCAACGATCATGCCGAGCGCTTCTTCAAGTGAATCGGTGAACGTCGCCGAAATCGTTTTTTGCTTGAGCCCACAATGTTTGAGCGCATGGGCTTCGTCTGGTCTTAGAATCGGCGTCTCTAAGCGAACACGACGACAGTTCGCACGGTTCGGCGTCAGCAGCTCCCCTTGTCGACCTAACCATGTTAGCGTCGAGGTGACGATCTCTTCGCGTAACGCGTCGATCGGTGGATTCGTGACTTGAGCGAACAGCTGTTTGAAATAACGGAACAAGGATTGAGGGCGTTCACTTAAGACCGCTAGCGGTATATCCGTCCCCATCGCGCCTAACGGATCCTTTTGTTCTTCGACGAGCGGTATCAGGTATTGATCGATATCTTCACGGGTATACCCGAAGTGTCGTTGTTTCGTACCAAGATCGACGAGCGTTTCCTTAAAGTCGTTACTTGAGAGGGACACGACTTCTTGAGCGAGCCACTCCGCGTAGGGGTGCCGTGTCGCTAGCTCCCGCTTGATTTCTTCATCTGCAATCAACTGACCGGACGCAAAATCGAGTAAAAGCAGTTCACCCGGTGCTAATCGTTTTTTGTACAGAATGTCTTGTTCACGAAGAGGGAGTACTCCTGCTTCTGACGACAACATGAAGTGACCATCGCGTAATAGAACATATCGCGCCGGGCGTAGACCATTTCGGTCAAGCGTCGCACCAATCTGTTTCCCGTTCGTAAAGACGATGGCAGACGGACCATCCCATGGTTCCATCATGCTGCTGTGGTACTCATAATACGCGCGCTTCGCCGGTCTGATTTCGGCATGTTCGAATGGTTCCGGTACGAGCATCAGTGCTGTCTCAGCAAGCGATAGACCTGACAGATGAAGAAACTCAAACGCATTATCAAGCATAGATGAGTCGCTACCCGTCTCATCTAGAATCGGTAACACTTCTTCTGCCCGATTGCCGTATGTCGTCTCAGCCAGTCGACTTTCGCGACCGCGCATTGCCCGGATGTTCCCTTGTAATGTATTGATTTCGCCATTGTGAATCAAATAACGGTTCGGATGGGCACGTTTCCAGCTTGGGAACGTATTCGTACTAAAACGCGAATGCACGATACCAAATCCTGATTGATAGCGCTCGTCTCGTAAGTCATCGAAATACGCGCGCAATTGATCCGTCGTCACAAGTCCTTTGTAAACGATTGTTTCACTTGAGCTACTGAGGACGTATTGTTCAAGACCGAGTTGTTCTGATTCACGCTCAAACGCTCGTCGAATCAAAAAGAGCGTTCGTTCGAATGTCAATCCTTCCATCGCCTGTGCACCAATGAAGCATTGACGAATGACTGGCTCCGTGCTGCGTGCACCCGATCCAAGCACTTCGGACTGAACAGGTACGGTTCGCCATCCCAATACGTCTTGTCCTTCCGTCAAAATGATTGACTCTAACGTTCGCTCGAGTCGCATCCGTTCCCGTTCCTCACGTGGTAAGAACATCATGAAAACGCCATAATCCCCTTTTTTAGGGAAGGAAATGTGACGAACTGTTTCACGAAACAACCGATCTGGTAATTGCGTTAAAATACCCGCTCCGTCTCCCGTCTTCGCATCGCTTCCTTGTCCACCACGGTGTTCCATTTGACAAAGCATGGCCAATGCATGTTCAACGATTTCATGACTCGCTCGTCCTGTTTGATGTGCGTAAACCCCGATCCCGCACGCATCATGTTCCATACGAGGGTCGTATAATCCCTGCTGTTCAGGGTATTGATGAAATGTCATAGTAGCACTCTCCTTGCCTTCTTAATTTTCTGTATATTCAGTTAAATTATACTTTACACCCTTTTATGTTTATTCGCTACTATGCATAATCACCATTTCGCGCAACCTCTGAAGCCATAATTACCATATATCAACATTGATAACGCTTACATAAACTTGGATATTCATTCAATATTTTTTTTGGCTGATTTCTACACTTTGTGCGCGTATTACTTTGCCCGAACATATGATTCCGTGGTATTTTTAACTATGAATAGAGTTATTTGATCATGGAAATAAAGAGAGGAATAATACGATGAAAAAAACAATGCAATTTACGGGTCTCTTGATCGCAGGAAGCTCGATCTTATTAAGCGCATGTGGTCAGCAAGAGGAAAAAGCAACCGCATATGACAAGATTCAAAAAGAAGGAACGATCGTCGTCGCTACAGCTGGTACACTTTATCCGACATCTTATCATGAAGAGAAGAACAATAAGTTGACTGGATTTGACGTCGAAGTCGTTAAAGAAGTAGCAAAACGCCTTGATTTGAAAGTGAAATTCAAAGAGATGTCATTCGACGGTATGTTGACAAGCGTCAATACAGGTCAAGTCGATCTTGCCGCTAACGACATTACGATCACCGATGATCGTAAAGAAAAATTTGCGTTCTCAAAACCATATAAATATACGTATGGTACGGCAATCGTCCGTAAAAGTGATTTGTCAGGCATCAAATCTCTCGAAGATCTAAAAGGAAAAAAAGCTGCCGGAGAAGCAACAACGACGTATATGCAGATTGCTAAAAAATACGGTGCAAAAGAAGTCACTTACGATAACGCGACGAACGATCAATATCTTCGAGATGTCTCAAATGGTCGCACAGACGTCATCTTGAATGATTATTACTTGCAAACACTCGCTGTCGATTTCTTCAAGGACTTTGATATTACGATTCATCCTGATATCGCTTATAATCCAAGTCAGGTTGGTTTAATCATGGATTTAGATAACAAGGAACTTCAATCCAATATTAACGAACAACTCGATAAGATGAAGGAAGACGGCACGTTAAAGGAAATTTCCAAGCAATTCTATGCCGGAAAAGATGTCTCCCAAATGCCTGACGTCAAAACGACGATCGTCGATGTGAAGTAACGATGTCTTCGATTGATTGGCGGTCCGTCTTCAATCCGGAATTGGCGGTCGAATCGTTTCCTTATATTTTGAGTGGACTAGGGCAGACGTTATGGATTTCCTTGCTTAGCATGGCCATCGGTCTCGGAATCGGGTTAATCCTTGCCCTTTGTCGTCTGTCTCGCCTTCGACTTTTACGTATCGGAGCTAGCGCCTACATCTCGTTCATGCGAGGTGTCCCGATTCTCGTATTGCTGTTCATGTTGTATTTTGGGCTGCCGGTCATCAATATTCAACTGAACGCGTTAACCGCAGCAATTACCGGTTTTAGTTTGAACAGTGCTGCGTACATGGCGGAGATCATTCGTTCTTCCTTGCTATCGATTGATCGTGGTCAGGAAGAGGCGGCGGCGTCACTCGGTTTATCCAGATACCGGACATTTGTTGGCATCATTTTGCCACAAGCGATTCGAATTGCTATCCCACCGCTTTCAAACGTCTTGCTTGATCTGGTTAAAGCTTCATCGCTTGCTGCCATGATTACAGTTCCTGAGATTTTTCAAAAAGCAAAAATTGTTGGTGGGCGCGAATTCGATTATATGACCGTCTATTTTGTTGTTGCGTTCATTTACTGGGGTATCTGTTCTTGTATCGCAGTCATTCAAGAGATTCTCGAACGACGTTTTGCGCGGTATCTGTGATTCATTAATAAACAGTTATACGAACAGGCGATGGACATAGTCCACCGCCTGTTTACTTTCTTTTTTGATATATCATATCGTCAGCCTTCTCGATACATCGTTAAAAAGTGTTCTAATTGTCTTGGTTGTAACGGGCGATGGAAGAGATATCCTTGCAATGTATGACACCCTAATCTCTCGAGCAATGCCGCCTCTTCTTCTAATTCAATCCCTTCAGCTACGATTGTCATATCTAATCGCTTCCCTAACTGAATGATCGTTTCGATCATCGCTCGTTTCTTCTCAGAATGAATGGCTTCTTGAACGATTTCTTTTGGAATCTTCAATTGATCGAACGGTAACTCCACTAAGGATTGCATCGATGAAAAGCCCGTTCCGAAGTCATCGAGCGCAATCCGGATCCCATACAAATGGAGTGCGTTTAATGTCTCGATGATTTGCTCTGTTCCTTCAATGAAGATGTGTTCTGTCATTTCGATTTCGAGTAATGACGGAGGAAAGCCAGACTGTTTTAAGATCGCCAATACGCGATCCGTAAAATCAGATTGGCGTAATTCCCACGGCGAGACATTCACAGAAATTGTTAACGGCTCCTTGCCTTCTTCCAACCATGCTTTTCCTTGGAAACAAGCTTGACGCATGACCCAAACTCCTAATGTCTCAATGAAACGTGTCCGCTCCGCGAGTGGAATGAACTCGTTTGGTGGAACAAGACCATATTCCGGATGATTCCATCGAATTAATGCTTCGACTCCTGTAATTTGACGAGTTCGCGCATTGACCTGAGGTTGAAATAAAATAAAAAAGTCGCGATCCAGTTCTGCATCGTACAAGTCGCGTGTTAACTGAAGCGCCCGCTTTCGTTCATTTTGTGTCGCTAAATCTGTAATCGCATACGTATTTTTCCGATTAGATTTAGCAGTGAACAAGGCAATCTCCGCATCATTAATGACATGGTCCGTCGTTTCGTCATTCACATAGGAAACACCGATACTTGCAGTGACGTTAATCTGTTTAAAATCAATTTGGACGCGCTCTGATACACTCGATAATATATCGTCACAAAGAGTTCGCGCATCGTAATGGTTTGGTGCATGTAGTAAAAAAGCACTTCCACTCGCTTTCGCAATCGTACAATCCGGAAAGCGATTCATCAACCGACGACCAATGATATGCAAAGTGCGGTCACCTGTCCGGTAACCAAAAGCATCATTGACGGTTTTAAAATCATCCAGATCAACCAGACAAATCATGTCGCCTTCTCGCTTCTTCTTGTCCACTTCTATGACAAAAGAAGAACGGTTTGACAAACCTGTCACAGAATCCGTAAATGCTTGTTCTTGTAAACGGGCTAAGTAGTCAATATTACGCTCAAGACGAGTGACGTATTGATTATGGATCAATAAACTTATGATCGTCGCAATCAAGATAAGTCCAATTCGCGCAATATGATCGGATGCAAACAGCGTAACACCCTCTAGTGAGGGAGTCCGATACCAAATATAGAGGAGAGAGAGCGTCGTGATGCTCGTCGCGTATAACAACATCGTTCGGTTAATAACGACGAGAGACGCTAAAATAAACAGTAATGCGCATGCCCAAACGGACTGAACACCTCGATCAATGAATGGATAATAAATATAAGGAATCAATAAAAAAATACTCGACATCATATGGGGTTTTAAACGATCTGACAACGAGCTTTTACCGATGAAATACTGCGCGATTCCAGCACTTGCAATGACGGTCGCTCGCACCCAATCGTCACCATCTAAACCGGAGCGACTAAATGTATTCGCCACGATGTATAAAACGGCACCACAACTCGTCAACACAAAAATGATCATCCCGAACAACTGATAATTTGCCCGAATTTCTCGATGATATTGCAGACTATTGGAAGAACGTCGCTGTGTATTCACCGCCATCCCCTCTTTCTAGTTCCTGTCGTTTATTTTCCTTATCAGAACCAAAATAAAACCTGAATTTTCTAAAAATAATAAAATAATGGGAAGTCATGATTTTGAGCGGAATGGGAATAGATAAGTATAGAAAGGAGTAATGTTTATGTCACACTTACTATTCATTGAAGCGAACGATAGCACACATCAAAAAAAGGCATTAGCTCTGAATTGAACGATGCCTTTTTGAACGCGTATCGCGAATCACATCCGGATGATGCAGTTACGGTTTTGAATTTATTTGAAGAACGTCTTCCCTTTTTCGATTTGAAACTTGCGAGCGCAGCAGGTCGTCTCTTTAAAGGCGAAGAATTAACTGGAGATGACGCGACTCATGCTCAGCGACTTCAAGAGTATTTAAACGGGTTTTTAGACGCCGACAAGGTCGTCTTCTCATTTCCGATGTGGAACTTGACGGTTCCGGCACCACTGCACAATTATATGGATTACCTTGCCCAAGCTGGTCAAACGTTTCGTTATACGGCAGAAGGTTCGATTGGGCTTGTTGAAGACAAACAAGTGCTGTTGATTCATTCACGTGGTGGTGATTATTCGACGAAAGAGAAAGCATCGAGTGAGCATGCTGTTCGCTACATGCTAGATTTATTAGCATTCTTTGGCATTGAAGATGTATCGACTGTCATTCTCGAAGGACATCAGCAATACCCGGAACGTGCCTCTGAATTAATCAATCAAGCGCTTCAAGAGTGCCGACAATTCGGTCGTGAGTTTTAAGTGGGGAAGAGAACGTACTCTGCATGTTCTTCCAGAAGTATTTTTTCATGAAGTGGCATATTAAATGCTCGAAAGACGGAATAGGCCATCGTAAAATCGCGTTGGATAGCTGAAAGATCGCCATTCAGTTGTTGAGTGAAATATCCTCGCTGATAATAAAAGTGACCTAAAAAATGACCATCTTCTATTTGAAGACTCTCTTGAATACCTTGTTCGGTGATTTTTAGACCGGCAAGGTATTTTTTTTGCATTAATAGTTGTTGTCCATAATTATATAAAATCTTGATTCGAACTTTTTTCAATTCGATGGATGGGTAATGCGATTGAATCAATGTTTGAAAGATAGCCTCCGCTAAATCGAAGTCACCATGTTCAACATACAAATTTGCTATCGCCATCTGAATTCTTAAATACAGAGTAGCTGATTCAAACCAAAGGTGTTCTTTATTGAGTAATCGTTCGAGCGATTGAATGGCTTTTTGGTAGTGAAGTTGGCCACTTTTTTCTTGAACGATGACTTGATAATATGCTGCTAAGTCACGAACTTCCTCAAAATCTACTGTTGAAAGAATATGTTCGATCATCTTTAAAGAATCGACGTATTGAATAGTGCGCAATAGTTCTCCTAATTGCTTGTCATACGATTGAAAAACATCACTTCGTAAATGATCTTGAAACAACATCGACAATGGTACCTTTAATCGTTTTGCGACTTGTTGTAGCAAATCGATGGTGGGTGAGTTTTTACCATTTTCGATTTTACTAATTTCAGCTTGGCTACAAATACCTTCACACAATTCTGATTGTGTAATCTTTTTTTCTTTTCGAATTCTCTTGATTTCATAACCAATCGAGACGGGTAAGTGATCCATTATATCTTCCTTTCTTTCACTTCCATCATCACATTTGAAAGTGGAGAAATTGTTTTTTACCTTTCAAGACTAACGCGGCATGATTCTCATTGCCAAAGGCAGTAAAAAGAAAATAGGCATGAGTAAACGCATCACGGATATCACACTTTCGATAATTCAATTCTTCATAGAAACATCCTCTTTGATAAAAGAAATGTCCTAACATCGCTGTATCTTTTCGTTCGATGGATAAACAAATCCCTTGTTCAGCAACCTGTAGTCCTGTTTTAAAGTCATTTTGAAAATACAACTGTTGCGCATGATTATATATGATTTTACACTGTAATTTTTTAAGTGCATGTGTCGAATAATCATACGATAATAACCCTTCATATATTTTTCGCGCATATGGATATTGACCGTTCAAGTAATAATAGTTCGCGACCGACATTCGAATACGTAAATAAAGAACAGGATACTCTATTTCCATTTGATTTTCTTCCGATAAGCGAAGCAATTGGGAGATACATGTCCGGTAATCGATATCTTTTTTACCTTCGCGAGCAACCCATTCAAAATAATGAATCAATAATTGAACGGAAGGAGGAAGATTAGGTGGTAAACGTTTCATAAATTCTAGCATTTCATCATAACGATGTTGCCTAGAAAAGTCGGATAGTTGTAAATCATAATGTTGAAATAGCTTTACTTCATTTGAATCGATGAAGATTTGCTCCATTGAAATATGTAATTTTTGGGACAAACGTGGAACAAGATCGATGATTGGAATTATTTTCCATTTTTTCAATTTTACTTAATTCTGCTTGACTACATACATCTTTTGCCAATTCTTTTTATGTTAAATTTTTCTCGATTCGTAGTTTTTTATTTGTTTACCAAATGACTCGATACGCAAACTTCCTTCCCCTTTCTTGTATTTTTTTGTAGTAATCTTAGTCCAGTACAGATTGTAGAAAAGAACGTTTCGTCTTTAGAACGATGGTAGCGTATTGTTTCATCTGAAAAGCAGAGAATAATTCATACGCCATCGTATAATCATGTTTCATCTGCATAAAATTCGTATCCATCCGTTCATGAAACTCGCCACGTTGATAATACAAGTGCGCTAAGTAGGAAGTCTGTCTCAATTGTCGACTGAGCTGTATGCCTTCCTCGATGATACGAAGACCCTTTTGAGACTGATCCATTTTATATAATAATTTTGCATAGTTATAAAGGATCTTTAGTCGCTCACTCTTCAGACCACTGATTTCTGTAGTGATGCGTAATACTTCATCATAAATTTTTTCTGCTTGTTGATACTGTCCGCACTCTGCATATAAAATGGATAATGCCATCTTGATTCGAAAGTAAAGCATCGGATCTTTCACCCATAAATCCTCTTGATCCATCCATCGCGTAAATAAAACGGAGGTCGTTCGATAATCAACTTGTTTTTTTCGATAATCAATCACAATTTCATAGTAGGTTATTAATCGTCTTATTTCATCAGCAGAATCCTCTACTGAGATTTGTTTCATTTCATGAGAACATTCATCAAAAGCATTCTCGCGTAGTAAGGTACTAAGTTTTTGATCAATGATATTTGCCTGCTCCAATTGATGTTCAGAATCGCTCTTTAATAAGTCTGATATAGGAACACGAAGTACTGTTGCGATTTGTCGTAATAATTCCACAGTCGGCATCGTCTTCCCGTTCTCAATCTTACTAATTTCAGCTTGACTACAAATCCCTGCACTCAGATCTTTTTGCGATAAACCATTCAACTGTCGAAAAAATTTTAGTTTTTTACCAATTGGATGTTCGTCCTTCATCTAATCACCTCTTTGAAATAAACGAGTTGCACTTTTCATGAAAAAACCTTCTTGTTTACCAAGAAGGTTACGTATCCTTTTTATTAATTCTCAAAGGTAAACAACATATACGGTTCCTTCATACGAAGAATCATCTTTTTCCGAACGTCGTGTTCAAATGCATGAAATAGTGCATAGGCGACTGAATACTGTTTTTGGAGTGACTTCTCATCCTCACCTGAGTATTCATCATAGTGAGCGAGTTGATAATAAAAATGACCGAATAGAAATGTATGATTATGCATCAAGCATAACTCATATCCTTTTTTGGCGATGACGATACTTTCCTCAGACTTCCCTTGGTACTCAAGAATCTGACAATGATTGAAGTAAATTTTCAATAGCGCATTTAGATGGGTAGTGGATTGAAGAACTTCGATTTCATTTTCTAATTCCTGATACACGGATTCCGTTAAATAAAATAAGTCCTGCTCTGAATACATATTCGCAATTGCCATTTTGATTCGAATGAACAATTGAATGGACTGAGACCAGACTTCTTTTTCAATCAACAAGTTGCTGAGTAGGCTTGCCGCTGCCCGAAAATCGATTCGATTTTGCTTTAGGTCAATGATCGTCTTGATGTAGCTTTTTAAAATGTCGATTTCGACGATGCTATCCTTTTCTTGCTGGTGAATTCGCTCTAACGCCTCTTTGTATTTCTCTTCTCGAAGCAAATCGGACAAGAATCGATCTAGTTGAAAGAACTTTTCCTCATCGGTATGTTCTTGAAACAACAAAGAGATGGGAACTTGCAACCTTACAGCAAGTTGTTGTAATAAATCAACAGTCGGAGAATTTAAGCCGTTTTCAATTTTACTAATTTCAGCTTGACTACATAAATCAGCACATAGTTCTTTTTGAGAGTACCCCTTTTGAACACGAAATCGTTTTAAGTTTTCTCCAATTGGATTAGCATTAACCATTTTATCAAATCCTCCAAATATCTTAAAACGTCACACTGTGTTTTGAATCATGCTTCGTGTTTAACGGTAGACTCAAAAGTAAACAATAAATAATCTTTCTTTAAGTCAACGACTAATTGTTTCGTCGTTTGAAATTCAAATGCGTGTAACAATGTATAAGCTATCGTATATGTCTTTTGAAATAAAGCGGTACCGACAGCTTCTTGATAATTTCCTAATTGAAAATAAAAATGCCCTAACAGAAAAGTCTGTTGAGATTCTAAGCATAAATTAATTCCTTTTTGAATAAACACATTCGCTTCTTCAAATAAATCTTGATACAAAAGAATTTGAGCATGATTAAAATAGATTTTTATCAAAGAAGTAATATATAAGGAACTTTTGAGTCGTTCTAATAGCGTTTCAATGTCGGAATAAGTACCTGTAGTTAAATGATATAACTCATGTTCAGCATATATATTGGCAATTGCCGTTTTAATCCGAATGAATAAAGAAATGGATTCGTTCCAAACATCATACTCGTTTAAAAGGTTACTTAATAAGGAAGTGGCTGTTCTAAAATCAAACCGATTTTGTTTCATATCCACGATGATCCGAAAGTAAGCACTTAATATGATTAAATTCATATTATCTTTGTAATCATACTTTGAAATGAATTGTATGATTTGATCAAAATTCTCTTCTCGAAGTTGATCTGAAATAAATTTATCAAAAAAATCTATTTCTTCATTAGCTTGAGGATTCTCGAATAAAAGTGCAATCGGACTATTTAAACGAGCGGCAATTTTTTGTAATAATTCTACGGTTGGTGAATTTAAGCCGTTCTCGATTTTACTAATCTCAGCTTGGCTACAAATACCGTCACATAGTTCTTTTTTGGGTCATTTGATTTTCGATACGTAATTGTTTAATTTTTGCACCGATTGATGAAGTTAAATCATCCATCTTCATCATTCCTCACTCACTTCCATCTACAGGAAATAGCAATAGCTCTGATAAATGTGTCTCAAGAATTTTTCGGTATGCGTGATTATTCGTCGCTGTGAAAAATGAATAAGCAATCGTATACGCTTCTTTAATACTTTTCTCGGAAGCGTTTAACGCTTCTAAAAAGAAGCCCTTTTGATAATAAAAGTGACCAATGTATGTTAAATCTTCTAGCTCTTTTGTTTCTTTTATTGCGTGTTCAACTTCTTTTAACCCTTCCTCAAATCTCTTTAATCGATATAAGTTACGTAAGTAGTTATATATGATTTTCATTTTAATTTTTTTATACTCGCGTGTTCGATAAGGTAGTTTTAATAACTCTTTGTAAATTTGGTGAGAATGCATGTAATCCTCATGATTCGTATATAAAACAGCGATTGCCATCTGAATTCTTGTATAGAGAAGAAATGACTTTTCAACTAAACTTTCTTCGATAACTAATTTTAATAAAGCAGAGATACATGTTCTAAAATCGATGTTTCCTTTTTCATGCAATAATAGCTTTTGATGATACTGAGTTAACACTTGAATTTCAAACACAGTATTTGATTTCGCATATTCTTCTAAATCCTTCTCCATAGCTGAGTAAGTTTTCTCTCTCATATGGCGCAACATTCTTTGATCAATTTCATTTAATTTTTGTGAGACGATCTCATCTTCAAAAAACAATGAAATCGGGATGCGTAGTCTTCGACAAATCTGCTGCAACAGATCAATCGTCGGTGAATTTCGACCATTTTCGATTTTACTGATTTCAGCCTGACTACAAATTCCCTCACAAAGTGCTTTTTGTGTCATTCCTTGTTTTTTTCGTTCTTGCTTGATCTTATCACCAACAGATTGAATGACTGGATGCATGGAGGTCACTCCTCAAATCAAAAATATCGAACTCATGAAAAAAGTCTTCCGTTTCAAGTATATATCACTTGAGACGGAAGACGTGACTATGCTTCCGGCGAGAATCGAACTCGCACTGCAGCATTACCATTGCTGAGGTCTGCCATTAACCTACGGAAGCTTGCAAAACCTGATTCTAGTATAACTTATAGAAAAAGACAAAACAAGAAGTCGATGCTTTTTCAGCTCAACTTCTTGTCACTAATTTACAATGTAGTTTTCGTTAGCGAGTTATCATAAACGACTAAAACTGAATAATGTTCATCCGCTTTAGACGCAACGAATGTTGAAAATTTTAATGTAATGATGGCGTTCGATCCGACCCCATTATTTTCAAAAAAGTCATTTAGTCTTTCCTCTAATTCTTCAGGCGATCGCCCGACGACTACTTTAGAATGCAACATGATCATCACTCCGTTCCGTTATGGTAGGTTCGAGTTTAGTAATTTCCTTATCGAATAAAAGTTAAACCTTTATTTTTTCGACTTGCCCCACTCTCTCCCTATCCGCTATGGTGAAATGGAGTCATTCAATTATTGAAGAACAGGAGTGAAGTCTGATGGAACAAATCAATTTCGATGAAACGATCGAGAAACGAAATACAGGATCCGTCAAGTGGGACGGGCTCCCTTCGCTGTATGGATCAGATGAGCTGATTCCGATGTGGGTTGCCGACATGGACGTCCGTCCACCACACCATTTGACAGAACGATTGACAAGACGTGCTGCTACAGGTCATTTCGGTTACTCGATGTTTGAAGACGAAGCAAAACGAGCGATTCAGCATTGGTTTCAAAAGCGGTATGACGTATCAATCACTACTGATTCCATTCTTTATTCAAGCGGTGTCGTTCCTGGACTTGCGCATACTGTCCTAGCATTGACTGAACCAAGTGATGAAATCATCATCCAAACACCGGTCTATCCTCCATTTCATCAAATCATTCAGTCTAATCAACGACAACTCATTGAAAGTCCGCTTCTTTTAGACGGTGAGACGTACCAGACCGACTTTCCACTTCTCGAACGACAAATGCGAACAGCACGTATGATGATTCTCTGTAGCCCGCATAATCCAAGCGGTAAAGTCTATCCGAGAGAAGAATTACAACAAATCGTCGAACTCGCGAAGCAACATGATGTTTACCTTGTATCCGATGAGATTCATGCGGACCTCGTCTATACAGGTTCCGTGCACACGCCTATTCTTGGTTTGGATTATGAAAAACTCATTTTAGTAAGTGCACCATCCAAAACGTTCAATATTCCGGGTCTCTATGCGTCTTATCTGATCGTACCTGACAACTCGATTCGTCAACAGATCGAGCGTATCCAGCAGCGTCATTTCGTTCACCCGAATGCATTAGCTTCAACTGCTATTACAGCAGCGTATGGTGATGTTGCGAGTGAACAATGGCTTTCACAATTACTTGTGTATTTAGAAGGAAATCGTGACCATGCTATTCGTCGGATTCGCCAAGAGATGCCAAAACTAGACGTTGTCATTCCAGAATCAACTTTCCTGTTGTGGATCGACTTCAAAGCACTCAAACTAGACAGTAAAACACGAGCAGATTGGCTCGTCAAGGAGGCAAAACTCGCTCTAACACATGGTTCTTCGTTCGGATCTGGCGGAGAAACATTTGAACGGTTAAATATCGGATGTCCTCGTGCACAATTAGATCAGGCATTAGACCGTTTAAGCACCGCATACCAACAGTTTTGGACCCATTAACATGACACGAATGATCCTAATTTATTAGGGTCATTTATTTTTCGTTTTATTATTCTGAATATTTCAAATTGGTGAACTTCAACAGGGACTAAAACCGTCCCAACCCCTTAAGGCACTAGGCGTAGCGGTACTTTTCATGAATTTGACGTGACTTGCAAAGTCGTTTTATCCCCTGTAAGGTGGGGAACATATCATTTGGCGAATGAGTCAATACATGCTTGATCGCTGAAAAAAAACTATTGCATTTGGAGGATTTAACTTTATGACGCAAGAATGGATTTCGATCATCCTGTATCTTGTTCTCATGTTGGCAATCGGTTATTTTGCCTACAAGCGAACGACGAATACAGAAGATTACATGTTAGGCGGACGCGATCTCGGTCCAGGTGTCACAGCACTCTCTGCTGGTGCATCGGATATGAGTGGATGGATGCTCATGGGACTTCCCGGCGCCATGTACGCGACAGGTGTATCAGCACTCTGGCTCGCACTCGGATTATTGATTGGATGTTACGTAAACTATTTAGTACTCGCACCACGCTTTCGGCTTTATACGGAAATGGCGAACGACTCGATTACAATCCCTGATTTCTTAGAGAATCGTTTTGAAGACAAATCACGCGTGCTTCGTACTGTATCAGCACTCGTCATCATCATCTTCTTCACATTCTACACATCAGCTGGAATCGTATCTGGCGGAAAATTGTTCGTCAGCTCATTCGGATTTGATTACCACTATGGTATGCTCTTGACGATTGCGGTCGTAATCGCCTACACACTTTTCGGCGGTTTTCTCGCAGTTAGTTGGACCGACTTCGTCCAGGGCTGTATCATGTTCATCGCACTCGTTCTTGTACCGATTGTCGCATTAACGGACGTCGGTGGAATCGATGGTGCATACAACTATGCTGAAAAATTAGACCCTTCGTTGTTTGATCCACTCAAAGGAACAACTGCACTTGGAATCATCGGATTCCTTGCCTGGGGACTTGGTTACTTCGGTCAACCACACATCATCGTCCGCTTTATGGCGATTCGTTCCGTTAAAGATTTAAAAAGTGCCCGTCGTATCGGGATCGGTTGGATGTTCGTCTCAATCATCGGTGCGATGATGACTGGTCTTGTCGGGATTGCCTATTTCGAAGGACAAGGCAATGGACTTGGCGACCCGGAAACGGTCTTTATTCGTTTCTCGGATGTACTATTCCACCCGTATATCACAGGATTCTTAATGGCTGCGATTCTTGCAGCAATCATGTCGACGATTTCATCACAATTGCTTGTTACTTCAAGTGCGTTGACAGAAGATTTTTATAAGACGTTCTTGAAAAAAGATGCATCAGATAAAGAACTCGTCTTAACAGGTCGAATTGCCGTTCTTGTCGTTGCGATCATCGCAAGTGTGCTCGCGTGGAATCCGTCAGCGACGATTCTTGCACTTGTCGGTTATGCATGGGCTGGATTCGGTTCTGCCTTTGGTCCGATCATCTTGCTTTCTCTCTACTGGAAACGGATGACGAAACAAGGTGCACTGGCTGGTATCATCTCAGGTGCCTTGACTGTCATCATCTGGGTTCAACTCGGACTTAGTACGACGCTTTACGAAATGGTACCTGGATTCTTCACAAGCTTGATCTTTACGGTCGTTGTCAGCTTGATGACGAAACAACCGGTCAATGCCGTTCAGGAAACGTTTGAAGAGATGGAAGACGAATTAAAAGACGCTGTTCAATAATCAGCGAATAACGAGTAAGACCTCTGCCGATTTTCCGGCAGAGGTCTTTTTTGACTTACAGTTCAATCACACCATAATGCAACTTCGACGACTTCCGCTTTGTTCGTTCGAACCCAAACCGTTCAAATAATGGGCTCTCATAATGTGCTTTTAAAACGATGCGCTGACGTGCCACACGCTTCGCCTCCATCATCGCTTCTTCGGATAAGGCTTCATAATTCGCAAGCGTTCGTAAAGCGTCGAGATGCGTCGATTCTTCGACGGTCTGTTCGAACATGGGGTCAAAGTAGATGACATCAAAAGAATGATCCGGACATTCTTTCAAATAGGCAAGATGGTGTTTGACTTTCACTTCAATTCGTCGCATTGCTTGATTGATCGGTTCGTAGGATTCTTCCCACCGTTTTAATCCGTTCTTGACGACAAATGCTGTCTCAATCCGGCTCTCTAAACCGATGATCCGCCCCCGCTCTCCGATGGCATGACTCATGACGATCGCATCTGCCCCGAGTCCAAGCGTACAATCTAACACATGCATCCCTTCCGATAAGCGTCCGATTGAAACTAGTGGATCTCCTCCACCTGCATCAATTTGTTTGATGCGAAACACCGCACTTGAAGGATGGAAAAAGAACGATGTCGTCTCGCCTAGTGGATATAAATCAAGCCGCTGTTTATCGACGACAAGCACCGGTAACCCTGTCTCCTGTTGCAAGTGTTCTATGCTTTTTTTCTGACGCACGACGTAGATAAAATGTATCGTTTCATCCGCTAACAACTGCTTCACGCGATGATGTACGTCGTCAGTCGGACGAAGACATGTCGTCAGTCCAATGGTTGGTTTCATAATGTGTTCCTCCATAAAAAAATAAGCTAGCCGGAGCTAGCTCATTTCTTTTTCTTCAATAATCCTTCGATGTCTTCAATCAATGCTTTTTTCGAAATCAGATCTTCTTGCTTTTCCTGTTCGACTTTTGCATCGACCGTCGTCCGCTTCATGAGTGCTTGTAGCGTCTCATCGATGCTTGACTTCAAATGATCGCGGTCTTCTTTATTAAGGGAAAGATCATGTTGAACTTCATCCCCTTGTTCATCTAATTGGCGTAAGCGTTCCGTCAATTGTTTCGCTTCACGATTCAAGTCCGAATACAATCGTTCGATTTGCTCTAGACGCAATTTGATTCCGTCACGTTCTGTGAACACGTTTTCCAGCCCCTTCCAGTATGCAGTTGTCTACATCATTACTTTACCATATTCCGAGGTAATTAAAACAATCACAAGATGATTACAGAATGACTTTTTTCAGATTTCTTCCTGCGGATCGATTCCAGTTAATTTTTGCAATTGCACGAAGGGTATCGCTATAATGTAAACGAAGCATCAATTGGGATGAGGGAGGATTTTGTGATGGAATTAAGACGTCGAACATTACGTCATGTCGATCAAGCTGAGTACGATCATTTCTTGAAGTATGGCGAGCAAGCATATGGACTGACTCCGCAAGAAATCAAAGGGTATGACCATGAGCTTGGAGAAGAGCGGGCTTTTGATTCCGTCGAGCACAGCTATCCTGAAGATTATTA
This sequence comes from Exiguobacterium acetylicum DSM 20416, assembly GCF_000702605.1. NCBI lineage: Bacteria > Bacillati > Bacillota > Bacilli > Caryophanales > Exiguobacterium > Exiguobacterium acetylicum. The sequence continues at coordinate 1,394,331 of NZ_JNIR01000001.1, forward strand.
CTTTGATATCGTTGAAGCGGATACGATCGTGGGGCGGGTTCTGCTCTTAAAAATGGGTCACTACTTCCAACTCGACTTCATGGTGTTTGATCCCTATACGCGTCGGGGTCTAGCTACTCAAGCAGTTGCTGAAGCATTGACGTATTCTGGGGTACTAGATCGTCACGAAGTACGCGCGCGTGTCCTTGAACAATCATCACACGCTTCGTTTGCAAAACGCATTTTGGAAGCGAATGATTTTACGTCGACAGAGAACTATTACGTCAAAGGAAGACGTCGTCGGTACTCTCTGCAACGAATGGGCTAAAGACCGTCCGAAAGACCATGAAACTCATGGTCTTTTTTTAATGCCCTCATCTCTTCGTCACCTTTGACAGTTGATGAATTTCAGCGTACAATTTTCATCTGTATGAACAGAAAGGAGTACATCTCATGAACGAATGGTTATGGATCCCTTCCATTTTTTTAACGATGGGATTATTGATTTTCAGTTATTATTTATTTGGTAAGACAGGATTGTTGATGTGGATTGCCATCGCAACAATCATTGCAAACATCCAAGTTACACAAACCGTCGATATTTTTGGTTTCGTCTTCACGTTAGGAAACGTCGTGTATGGCAGTTGTTATCTAGCGACAGATATCCTCAATGAAAAATACGGAAAACAGGTCGCTCGTAAAGGCGTCTATATGGGGTTCTTCTCCCTGATCACGACGACCGTCCTCATGCAGTTCAGTCTCTTGTATACACCACTTGCTGATAAGGCTGCACTCGAAACATCCGATTCCTTGCATTTATTGTTTGGACTCTTACCATGGATTGCTGTTGGTAGTCTTGCCGCTTATCTCGTCTCGCAACTATTCGATGTCTTTATCTATTCAAAGATCCGTCAGAAGACAGGCGAACGTAAGCTTTGGTTACGGACGACAGGGTCAACCGTATTAAGTCAATTGCTTGATACGTTGACGTTTTGTGCGATTGCCTTTCACGATATGCCCTTCTCCATCTGGTGGCAAATCTTCATTACGACGTATCTTGCGAAATTCGTCGTCGCTTGGTTCGCGACACCATTCATGTATTTAGCAAAACGTATCCACCCAACGAAACAATCGACAGACGCTGCTGCATGACCTAAAAAAAACTAGAAGACTTGACGAAATTGTCGGATAATGGGAGTGGAGGTGCCTACATGAAAATCAAACGGAATGAACCATTTCGATATACGCTGAAAAAACCAATAACAGGTGAATTTCATTTATTGAAAAATAACCAGCGTACTCCCAATGGACTGATGAAAATTCATAATATCTCACCGAACGGACTAGCAATCAGCACAGAACTAAAACTTCCACTTCACAAATCAATGAAAATCGTTGTTGAGTTCTCATTGATCGAGGGTCAAGAACCTTTATGCATCGAAGGTCAGTTATTGCATGAGAAGCCAGTGGGTCCCGAGAGACTGTATGGCATCCGCCTCAATCCGTCAACGACTGATCGCGATACGATCATCGCTCAGGTTAAACAAGTTGCTCAATTGGAACGATAATTTATTTAGCTGACTCAAAAGTCAGTCTCTACAAAGGAAAGGGTGGCAGAATGATGATCTGCCACCCTTTTCTCGTAAAAAAATGACGCGTCACACGCAACTCTTACAGGAATAAGCGCATTTATGCGCTTCAAAGACAAACAAGACCCGCTTTCCTGCTTGAATGAAGCAGGAAAACCGGCTTGTGTCTCGCCTGAGGAAAGGGCGTGAAAAGACGCGTCATTCTTTTTTTGAGTCAGCCCTCTGTTTTGTGCCTAGATGAATCATCCTTCAAACGTACGGAAGACGACGGCTTCGTAAGGTCGAAGCGTGAGTTCGTCGGTAACAGCGGACCCATCATAGTTTCCGATGACCCGGTCTGACGTATCATGCGTAGACGGAATGTTCACATCATGATCCGCAAACGAACAGTAAACATACCATGTCTCCCCTTCAAGCGTCCGTGAGTAGGCGTATACTTCCGGATGATCTTCGAGTAAGAGTTGATAGCGACCATACACAACGAGTTCATGATCATGTCGTAGACGAATCAACTGTTGATAGTAATAAAAGATGGACTGCTCATCTGCAAGCGCCTGTTCGACGTTGATTTCCGGATAGTTTGGATTGACCTTCAACCATGGTGTTCCCGTCGAGAAACCAGCGTTCTCCGACGCATCCCACTGCATCGGTGTCCGCGCATTGTCGCGTCCTTTGATATGGATAGAACGTAGTAGTTCAGCCGGTGATGCCCCTTGTTCCGTACGTTCTTTCCACATGTTCCGAATTTCGATATCTTCATAGTCCGCGATGTCTTCAAAAGCGACGTTCGTCATGCCGATTTCCTCGCCTTGATAGATATATGGCGTCCCTTTTAACAAATGCAACAATGTAGCAAGCATCTTAGCTGACTCGACGCGGTACGTCGTGTCATTACCGAATCGACTGACGACACGGGGTTGATCGTGGTTGTTCCAATAGAGCGAGTTCCAGCCCGTCTCATGTAACGCCGTCTGCCACTTGGTGAAATTTTGCTTGAGTTTAAGTAAATCAAACGGAATGACGTCCCACTTCCCATTCGGACCTGAATCGAGATCCATATGTTCGAACGTAAAGACCATGTTGACCTCTTTACGTGCCGGATCTGTATATAGAATGGCATCATCCGTCGTCGCTCCTGGCATCTCACCGACTGTCAGGACATCGTATTTACCGAAAGAGGCTTCATTCATTTCGTGTAAAAATTCATGAACACGTGGTCCATTGATATAATGTTCTCCACCATCTCCATACAATGCTCCTGGATGGACCGTCGCATTTGGTAGTCCCGGTGTCTTCGAAATCAAGTTGATGACGTCCATTCGGAAACCGTCAATCCCTCGATCCAACCACCGACGAATCATCCCGTACACATCGTGACGCATCTGTTCATTTTCCCAGTTCAAGTCAGGCTGTTTCTTCGAGAATAAGTGAAGATAGTATTCATTCGTTGTTTCATCATATTCCCAGGCAGGTCCAGAGAAAATCGATCCCCAGTTGTTTGGTAGCGAACCGTCTGGATTTGCTGGGCGCCACATGTAATAATCCCGATACGGATTGTCCTTGCTTTGACGCGATTCCGCGAACCACTGATGTTCATCTGACGAATGATTGATGACGAGGTCCATGACGATTTTGATATCTCGTGCATGTGCCTCATCTAGAAGACGATCAAAATCATCCATCGTTCCGAATTCCTTCATGATGGCTTCATAATCACGGATGTCATAGCCATTATCGTCGTTCGGTGAATCGTAGACAGGACTTAGCCAGATGACGTCGATACCAAGCGTCTTCAAATAATCCAACTTTTCGATGATCCCATTCAAGTCACCGATTCCATCCCCATTTGAATCATTGTAACTACGTGGGTAAATTTGATAAACGACACTATCATGCCACCATTTACGTTCCATCCTCAACACTCTCCTCTTTTATGTACGTAACGTGCTACAATATTGAGCAAACGATTGCATCAATTCGTAAAAGCGCTTTCAATTCTCACAACGTCATCTTAACATGTCCATGAGAGGTGCTCAAGCAAGAACCTCTACATATTTGATATCATGAAATATGAAATACAGGTGTTTACTACATCCAAGATGATGGGAAAGAAAGGTATGAGAAAGGAGTGTGGATAAATGTATCGTCGATATTTGCTCTTCCTTGTCTGGACGATTGCTATTGTCTTCATCTTATTATTTGGAAATAATCGTGTCTTTCCGGAAGGTTTCTTGATTTCGTTTTTACGTTTCGACCAAAGTCAATTTGATACTTCTGCTTTAAGTTTATTTGCCTTACTCGGTATTTATCCGTTCGCTTTCTTTTTACTATTTCTAGATGAGAAACGATTCATGCGACCCGGACCGCTCGTCGCAAGTATTGGATCCTTCTTCTTAGGTGCCTTCGTGTTGATGCCTTATGTCGCTCTCGCTATTCCTAGGAAAACTTTTCTTCCTTTTCGTCGTCGAGGATGGATTCCGACCGTCGTCGCCTTACTTAGCGTCGTGACGACATTATTGCTGTGGATTGCTCTTGCTCGGTCTGATTGGAGTATATTCCGCATCTACTTTGAGACCAATCAATTCGTTCGAACGATGACCGTCGATTTGTTATTATTCTACATTCTACAAGTCTATTTGCTCCGGCGCATTCGTCTTCGGAATGCACAGTCATTAAAGTGGCAAGACGTGATTCCGCTCTTTGGTTTATTCCGCTATCTATTCGCAAGACATTTACCGACATCCTCAAAATCTTAATTTATGGTACAATGAAATTTGGATTTTTTGAAAAGGAGCTGTCATCCGATGGAACAATATCATGCACTTTGCGAACACATTTTGGAACACGGAACAAAAAAGGAAGACCGGACGGGAACGGGAACGCTCAGCGTGTTTGGTCACCAAATGCGCTTCTCCCTTCAAGATGGCTTTCCTCTCATTACGACGAAAAAGTTACATATGAAGTCGATCATCCATGAGTTGATTTGGTTCATCTCGGGTGATACGAATATTCGTTATCTACAGGAAAATGGTGTGCGGATTTGGAACGAATGGGCAGATGAGAACGGAGATCTAGGTCCTGTTTACGGAGCACAATGGCGCTCTTTTCCACGTCCAGATGGCACGACGGTTGATCAGCTGGCACAAGTCATTGAACAGATCAAGACGAATCCGGATTCTCGTCGTTTGATCGTCAGTGCTTGGAATCCTGGACAAGTCGATGAGATGGCTTTACCGCCCTGTCATCTCTTGTTCCAATTTTATGTCGCTGACGGAAAACTATCATGCCAATTGTATCAACGTTCAGCTGATGTTTTCTTAGGCGTACCATTCAATATTGCATCTTATGCGTTACTGACACATATGATTGCTCATGTGTGTGGACTTGAAGTCGGAGACTTCGTTCATACGCTCGGTGACGCTCATATCTATTCGAACCATGTGGAACAAGTCAATCTTCAGTTGACACGTACCCCTAAAAAATTACCGACGCTGCGCTTCGCTCGAACAGTCGATCGTATCGAAGACTTCCGCTTCGAAGACATCATCATTGAAGGCTATGATCCTGATCCTCACATTAAAGGTGTGGTAGCCGTATGATCACACATATCGTAGCGTATACAAAAAATCATGTCATCGGTCGTGACAATGCGATGCCTTGGCATCTTCCAGCTGATTTGGCTCACTTCAAACGTACGACGATTGGCAAACCGATCATCATGGGACGAAAGACGTTCGAATCCATCGGAAGACCGTTGCCCGGTCGAGAGAACATCGTCATTACGCGCGATCAGACGTTTGCAGCCGAAGGTGTAACGGTATGGCATGATCTATCTGCTTTACAACCATACGTCGATTCAGAAGAAGAAGTCTTTTTAATTGGTGGTGGAGAGTTGTTTGCTCAAACGCTTCCTCTTGCTCGCCGCTTGTATGTCACCGAAATTGATGCGGTTCTTTCTGGAGATGTACATTATCCCGAAATCCCGTCTTCATTTCAGATTACTTCCGAAATACATTATGATGCGGTCGAGGGAAACGATTATCCGTTCATCATTCGTCGATATGATCAGTAACCAAAAACCAGCCACATTGCTCCGTGTAACGGACGAATGTGGCTGGTTTTCTATGGAATTTGCATGATCCATTCAGTAATCCATTCCTCCATATCAGAATCGATCTGTGAGGTCATGATATAGTCTGTCGCACCGCATGATAGCGCATTGGCTAAACGATCGTCTTCTTGATCCGTCACGACCAAAATATCAATGATCGATTCCCGTTGTTGTCTCCACTCTTCTAATCGTACAAAGTTCTCTCTTACTACTTGATCAAGTGAAAGAATCGCCAATTGTAATTGCGTCGTCCGTCGATCGTCTAGCGGAATCACCTCAATATGGTATTTCGGATGATCCGGCATATCAAGAGTATGTACCTGTTTGAGCAATCCTTGCTCGACACGGATATAGACCGGTATTTTTTCGATGGATATCGCTGTCGAATAGGACACCACTTGATTACGGCCGTTACGTTTCGCTTGATACAAAGCTTCGTCTGCCTCCGCTGTTGCTTGCGCCAGGGATGTGTGGAGATCAAAAGAAAAGGATAGACCAATCGAAATCGTTACTTTTAATCCGTTCGCAAAAATATGGCGCTCGACGCGCTCGCGAATTTTATTCATACTCGCAACTGCTTGCGGTAATGTTTCTGCTGAAAACAATAAGATGAATTCCTCACCACCAAAACGAATGAATTCATCGTCGAGACGAGCAGCTTGTTGAACGACGGTAGCTAATTCGGAAAGGACCAAATCCCCTGTTGGATGTCCATGTAAATCATTGATCCGCTTAAAATGATCGATATCAAAAATCGCTAGCCCAAATGTCCGCTGTTCACGTTCGAGACGTGCTACGCGACGATCAAAAGCATTTTGGAGATATTTCCGATTATAAGCTCCCGTCAATTCATCGACCAAGATCGTCGAAGATACGACCCTTAATTTTCGTAAGAGTCTCGCTAGACGAACATGCCGTTCTTCATTCGGCACTGTTTCATCCCAGTAGTCATCGGCTCCCATCTCATAGCTGACTTGACGAATTTCAGACCGGTTCGGACCTACGATGATGACGGGAACGAATGCCGACTCCATTTGTTTGATCAGTTTTTTAAACAACTCTAATGAATCCACGATAGATGCATGGTCGATGATGACGGCATCCATCGCAATATCATGTGATATCGACAACGTGTCTTCCACCGAACTGAAGAATCGTGACATATAGCGCTCCTGTTCGAGCGATTTCTTCCATTTGATATTTTCAAGAAAACGTCTTGTCACAGTGACCACCAATTCTTTTCGAATTCGATTGGCGCGTGAGCGTTCCGACAACTGATCGACGATGGGTTGCAGCAATTCTTTGACGCTTGACTGCGAAATGACAGCGTCCATTTGTTCCCACGTCACTTTTTCACGGCTGACTTGATCAGCGAGTCCCTTAAAGAGCTCTTCTCTCCCGAGTCCTTCGAGCCAGCTGGCTAAAGCTAGCAATTCTGTCCGTGGTACGTTCGGCATTCGAAGTAATGTCTCTACCATGACAATCGTTTGTTGCAGTTGTTTTTCTGCCCGTTTTCGACTCCGTTCCATCCAATCCCCTCTCTTTCTATAGATCCGAAGAACCGTCCTCGGATAAAGAGAAAGCGAGGGAATTCCCCCCGCTTTTTCAACTCACGCTTTTAAGTTCGGACGGACCATATCTGCTGGTACGATCCATTGATCATATTGTTCTTCTGTTAATAAACCTGTCGCAAGTGCTGCTTCTTTTAGAGTGGATCCTGACTGATGCGCCGCTTTCGCAATTTTCGCCGCATTCTCATATCCGATGTGCGGGTTGAGTGCAGTGACGAGCATCAACGAACGTTCGACGTTTTCAGCGATGACGGACTGTTCTGGTTCGATTCCGATCGCACAATGGTCATTGAACGAATGCAAGGCGTCTGTCAATAAACGAACGGATTGAATGAAGTTATACATGATGACCGGTTTAAAGACGTTTAGTTCGAAATTCCCTTGACTTGCAGCAAAACCAATCGTTGCATCGTTTCCAAGAACTTGCGCTGCGACCATCGTCAACGCTTCACTTTGAGTCGGATTGACTTTCCCCGGCATGATTGAGCTTCCCGGCTCATTTTCTGGAATCGTGATTTCACCGATTCCTGCTCGTGGACCTGATGCGAGCCAGCGGACATCGTTCGCGATCTTCATCGCGTCCATCGCTAGCGCTTTGACCGCTCCATGTGTGAAGACGAGTTGATCGTGGCTCGTTAAGGCATGGAATTTGTTTTCCGCGCTTGTGAATTCATATCCCGTTTCTTCACTCATCTTTTTCGCAGCCAAATCACCGAACTCAGGATGAGCGTTGATGCCGGTTCCGACTGCCGTACCGCCGATTGCTAATTCCGTTAACGGATCAAGCGTCCGTTCGATCATTTGCTTCGAAAGTGCAAGCATCCGGACCCAACCACTGATTTCTTGACCGAGTGTGATCGGTGTAGCATCTTGCAAGTGTGTCCGTCCAATTTTGACGATATCCGCAAACGCGTTCGCTTTTTCGTCAAGTGTCGCATGCAGAGCATCAATCGCTGGGAATAGTGATTCCAGCAAGACTGTTTTTGCCGCTAAATGCATTGCTGTCGGATATGTATCATTTGAACTTTGTGATTTGTTGACGTCATCATTCGGATGAATTGTCGTCTCACTACCTTGTTCTTTTAACTTGCGTGTCGCGACCCGAGCGATCACTTCGTTGACGTTCATATTGGATTGTGTACCTGAACCCGTTTGCCAAACGACAAGCGGAAACTCATCATCGAATTTCCCCGCGATGATTTCGTCACATACTTCAGCGATGACACCCGCTTTTTCTGCCTCAAGCACGCCTAAGTCACGGTTCGCAAGTGCTGCTCCTTTTTTCAGGACTGCAAAGGCACGAATGACTTCAATCGGCATTTTTTCCGTTCCGATCTTAAAGTTTTCTAGACTACGTTGTGTTTGTGCGCCCCATTCCTGCGCTTCTGGTACACGAATTTCCCCCATCGTGTCACGTTCTACACGGTATTCCATAAACAAATTCCCCCTTTTGATTACTTCTCTTCTAGTTTACCGGAAAGCTTGCGGAATGGGAATGAGGGAGACAGTTTTGGGGAATAGTTTATTATCGAAAAAGGAGTGAAGATTTTATGTGGTTGATAAATTTAATGATTGTTTTGTTATTGATTCTGGCAAACGGCATTTTTGCGATGACCGAACTCGCTTTGCTTTCCTCAAAACGTTCGAAATTGGAAAAAGCAGCGAATAATGGTAAGAAGTCAGCCCATGTCGCGTTAGAGTTACTCGATCGTCCGACCGATCTGTTATCGACCGTACAAGTCGGCATCACGTTGATCGGAATCGTCAATGGTGCATTTGGTGGTGCCGCATTATCTGGTCCTGTCATCAACTGGCTCGCTCAATTTGAATGGATGGCTCCTTATGCCAGTACAATTGGCTATATTCTCGTCGTAACGATCATTACCTATATTTCGCTTGTCATCGGTGAACTTGTTCCTAAGCGTATCGCCCTTGTCAGTCCAGAACGGGTTACGATGTGGCTTGCCCCACCGATGCGTTTTTTCTCAATCGTGCTTCGACCATTCATTTGGGTTCTAAGTAAGTCGACGAGTTCCATCTTCCGTTTGATTGGTTTGGATCGCCTACAGACAGAAGACGAGACGGAAGACGAAGTCCGGCAATTACTGATTCGTGGTACGCAAGAGGGAACCTTCAACCGGTCTGAAGCGGAGCAAGTCTCTCGTGTGTTTGATTTTCATGATTTGTACTCTTACGAACTGATGGAGCCGCGTACCGTTACCGAATGGATTGACTTAGCGGATGACTCCGACACGATCTTACAAGAGCTTCGGCAAGCGCGACATCGAAACTTACCGGTTGGTCATGGTGACTTGGATCACTTCGTCGGTTTCATTGATGCGAAAGAAGTGCTATCAACGGAACGACCTGTCCAGGAACTGGAACGACTGATTCAGTCACCGCTGATTGTTCCCCGTCAATTAAAAGCAACCGTTTTACTCGAACGGATGCGGAAGGAAACTGTATCAATTGCTTTCGTTTTAGACGAGTACGGGGGGTTCCTCGGTATGATTACTTTATTTGATATTCTCGAAGCATTTGTCGGTGAGATTTCAAGCGTCGAGGAAGAACCGGAACTCGTCATGCGGAAAGATGGGTCGTTCCTCGCTGATGGATTATTGCACATCGATGATTTGAAACGAACGCTCGGTTATACAGATGACTTACCTGGAGAACAGTTGAACGCCTATCATACGGTTGCTGGTTTAATTTTATATACGTTAGGTGATGTACCCTCCCGTGGGAGTACTGTCGAAATTGGACCGTATCGGTTTGAAGTCGTCGATTTAGACGGACGACGCGTCGACCAAATTTTGATTGAGCGCATCGAACATAAACAAACACCCCTACCGTGAGGATAGGGGTGTTTGTCGTCAATCATGCTTCGTATAATCGTAACGCCTCTCGTGCGACACGATCTGCTTTATTCTCCGACCGTGGAATCCACTTCACAAAAGCGAGTGGTAAGAGTTGATAACGCGCAAAGGCAGGATCAAAGATCGTCTGCGTTCGTTTATTCTTGACGAATTCGCGTTCGACCGCGAGTGCAACTGCTTCTGAATCCGTCCGAAACGAAATGACACTCTCGCCTTGTGCGATGAGTTCGTGCGCCCACTCGACAGCTTTCGAAAAAGCAATAAATTCTGCCTCATGATTATTGATTGCTTGAATTTGATACATTTTTTCCGTGACTTCGCCCTCGGAATTTTTACTAAAAACTCCAACCGCCGCTTCATCATTCGAAGGACGGACCGTACCGTCAAAATAAAGTTCAACCATGTTCAATTGCCGCCTCGATTCCTTTTCGTATCGCTTGTTCATCTAGCCCTTTCCCAATGAAGACGAGCGTCGTCTTTGGTTGTTCGCTAAATGGTTCTCTAATCGCTGTTCCGTAAATCATGCCAGTACCTTGTAAAATGACCTTTCGATCCGTATCTGCAAAATGAATGATCCCTTTATAGCGATAGAGGTCTTCCGCATACGCCTCTAACACCTCACGTAGGACCATTCCGAATCGATTCCGGTTCAACGGTCGTTCCTCGACAATCGTCAATGCCGTGAAATCCTCAACCGATTGATGAATCTGATCCGTTTGTTGACTAAGTCGTACTTGCTCTTCTTTTGGAAAATGGAACGTTTCAAACAGTCGATCTGATTCGAGTTGACCTTGTTCCGTTTCAATGATGGCTGCAGAAGGATTTCGTTCGCGCAGTAAAGCGGTCAACGTTTCGCGCTCTGCTACATCAACTAAATCCATCTTATTTAAGATAAGGACATCAGCAAAACCGATTTGTTTCACATTTTCTTGGAACGTCAGTTGACGTTCTAAATGATATGCATCGATGACTGTGACGACACTGGAAATCTGATAGGACTGTTCAACAGCCGGCTCAAAATAGAATGTCTGTAGAATCGGTCCTGGATCAGCGACGCCTGTCGTCTCAATCAATAATCGATCAAACGATAGCTCCCCATCTCGACGGCGTTTTGCGATCCGTAGCAACGCATCCCGTAAATCACCGCGAATCGAACAACAAATGCAGCCATTCGTCAATTCGATCATCTCTTCGTCACTTCGTTCAATCAATGCTTCATCAATATGAACAGAACCTACTTCATTGACGAGCAACGCAAACTTTTCTGTCGGTTGAGAAACGAGATGATTGAGTAGCGTAGTTTTACCGGCACCTAAAAAACCAGTAATGACAGTCGTACGTATTTTGTCTTGCATGATTTCACTCCTTAGCGTCCTTGTTGCTGACGCCATTTTTCTTTTCGTGCATCGAGTAGATCGATCGCATGGAGATACCAAGCATCTGTCGTTTGCGGCGTAACACTTGATCCCCACTCGCGTTTACCATGGTGTGATAATACCATATGCATGAGACGGTGATAAACAGCACGCGGTAATCGGATATCTTCTTCTCGAAGTGTTTGTTCGAGAACAAAACATCCATATGGCATATGCCCCATCAACACGCCGTCCAGATCAAGCGCAATGCCCGCCAGTTCTTCCTCTTCCTCTGTTACGTGCAGCAGTCTTGAAAAACGATCTGCCGAAGCCCCTGCATGTGTATACTCCCATAGCTTTCCGATGTCATGCAATAAAATGCCGAGTAACAATTCGTTCGGATTTGGACGTTGATCTAACAGTGCAATCCCTTTTGCCGCTTGATAGAGAGCATCAAAACTATCATCCCAAGAAAATTGACGTATCTCTCGTTCAGCTGCTTGGAATAGTTCATTTTTATGATCGGCTTCTGCTTCTTGAATACATTTGAGTAGCGTCAAGTATGGTTGTTCACTATCACAAATTCCTCGACCAATCGTCATCATACAAGCAGTGTGTTTCAGCAACCCACCGATATAGGCATGGTGATGAAAAAGAGCAGCCGGTCGTGTCGAAAAATCTGCCCAGTACTGTCGCAAAATCGAGAGCGCGATTTCTTGATGAGGAGAATCAAGCTGACCGACTAATCCAAGCAACTGATCACGGTATGTTTCAAGCGATTCACCTGCAGGTAACTGTGGCAAGAACTGCGTCGGTGAGGCATCATGAATCGGAGTGACACGCTGAACGGTCAATGATTTGTTTCCGGATTGCGGCGGATATTCCTCTACCTTTGCCTCGACCCGAACGATTCGTGTTTCGAGATAGGGACGAAGTGCTTCTTCTGCCGTTCCTTGATTGATCCATTGTTTTCCCTTACAAGATCCAGCGGGCGAATTGAACGTGAATTGTAACCATTCTCGTCCGGTTTGACCAGTACGGATTTCACCAGAGGCAACAAGTAGGACCTCTTCCACTCGTTCACCGGGAGCACATGTATCAATCGAAAATCCAATCGGTTGATTCGACTGATTAATGGAAAAATCAACATTTTCATAAGGAGGCATCGTCACTTCTGGAAGTGCCTTAAATAATTGAATCACGTCATCTCACTCCTTTTTCTTCATTCATATCATAGCAGACACGATTTCATCACGACTACTATTAAGCAGATATTGTAAGCGTTTTCTAAATGAATTATGATGAAATTGGAAGTCCATTTTATGCTTAAGGAGGAGAAACGATGATTCGACCACTTACTCAACTATACAGTGAAGCTGTTGGCACACTCGATCAATGGACGGTATCCGAAATCGTGACACGCGATCAAATTCGGCAAGCTGTTCAGTTGTACGATCCATATCAAATGCATACGTCGTATGCTTTGGAACAATTGTTGATTCATGAATTGCGTGAGGCTTGTCAGCATGTCCAAGAACAAGGGCTAACGTTGGCTGATGCGCAAACAGAGCTTCTCATTCTCTCTGCCTTCCAAAGTGATGCGGGCTACCAAGCAGAAGAAATTCAAGATATGTCTCCCACTGCAATCAAACGACACTTGTCCTCGCTAGACGCTGCCTTTAATCGACTATTGCATCAACTGTTTTTACATCAATCGCAACCAGACATCCTTTGTCAGCGATTCATGACGATTCTTTCAGGTGCGGTCGCCACGAAATGCGCAATCCGTGCTAAACGCTTCAAGGAAGCGACACTTGTCCATCCATAAAAAAATCCTGACTCATGTGAGTCAGGATTTTTTCATTCAACGACCTGGCATTCCAGCTCCTTGATTGGTTTTGTATGAAAATGCGGCGTTCCGCTTCGTCATATTCTATAGTCATCATGACAAACTATTCAATTCTTGTCAATTCTTTTCTAAAAAAAGTGGACCGATTTTCGATTGAAAATCAGTCCGAATGGAAGAGTGAATAATTACCATGGCAATGCTTGATTTCATCATACAATGCAATGGAAGCGTTTACAACCCTTTTCCGTTAAATTTTTTCAAGAAAATATTCGTTTGCGAGTGGCAAGTGAATGACTTCGATCCCACTCTGCCTCATCAGGTTCAACCCGTCCCCGTATTCATAACCTGTCGAATAGACGACCCGATCGATTTTAGAGGCAATCAGCGCCAAACTACATGCATGACACGGACTATGGGTGACATAAGCGGTCGCATGACGCGCACTCGTCGAATCGGCTGCCAGCTTACCGAGCGCGTTGATTTCAGCATGAATCTCGTGTTGTTTCGACCATTCATGGTGTTCTTCTTGATTTTCGCACCGATAAAAAAGAATCCCGTTTCGTTCAATCGATTCTTCAACCACCGGGTGGTCAGGTCGTGATGTATAGAGAATACCCTCTTGCTTTAAGTAAATTTCGTTGCAATTCACATGCTGACTAGGTGTTCCGTTTATTCCGATCGAAATCGGCTTTTCATCTTTGACGATGACACAGGCAACAGATTTCGAGGCACATTTAGAATGACGATCTGCCATCATCCGTGCGAATAATAACCATGTCGTATCCCATTGCAGCTGTTTCTCTTCACTTTTCATTCCTAATCCTTCCTTTCATGAAGGAAAGGAACACGAAAAATCGTGTTCCTTAGTATGGTCGATTCGGTAATTCTCTGCTTTTTGAAGCGACTTCGATGACTTTTTGTTTCAGTTCGTTTTCCATTCGTTCTAACTCATGCTCCGCATCACGACGCTTTTGTTTTCCTTCTTGTTGGATGCGTAATGTTTCATCGAGTGTCTCAATCAAGTTTTGATGTGCAACCTTTAACGATTCAACAGATACGATACCTTTTTCGTTTTCTTCCGCAATTTCAATTGACGATTCCTTCAACAGCTTCGAATTTTGCTCAAGTAACTGGTTCGTCGTATTGGTGACATCCTTCTGCATTTCAAGCGCTGCCTTTTGACGCGACAGACTCAAAGATAGGACAACTTGGTTCTTCCAAAGTGGAATCGTATTGACGACGGCTGATTCAATTTTTTCCGCTAGAATTTGGTTGTTTTGTTGAATGACACGAATTTGCGGTGCCATCTGCAAGCTAATCGTTCGAGATAATTTTAAATCATGGATTTTCTTTTCAAAACGATCCGTCAATTGAATCAAGTCATTTAATTCCTGTAACTTCGTTTGATCCCGCGATACCTCGACTTCTGTTCGTAACGGTTCGATTTCATGTTGACGAACGTGAGCAATTTTCGTTTCGCCGGCTGCAATATAGACGTTCAATTCTTCGAAATAACGCTTGTTCTTTTGATACATTTGATCAAGTAGCGTAATATCCTTCATTAAACCAAATTTCGATCGATCAAGATTGTGTACGACTTCTTCCAAATACGCACTCATTTTCTCGTATTGCAAGAAGTACGTTTCCGCTTTTTTCTTCGCCCGACCAATGACCGGTACGTTCGACCAGAAACTCTTTTTTTCTTGGAGCGTGTCTGGATCCATTTGGCGGACACGTTGCATTAAATCACTCAACAATTTTCCCGCTTCGCCGCCATCCTTCATTTTCACTTCACTTAAGACTTGATCAGAGAATTGGGATAACTCACGTTGAACAGGCGCGCCAAACTGCATGACAGCATCTGTTTTCTGAAGATCAATCACCTGTAGTAGACGTTCGATCTTTTGTCGTTGTTCTGACGGAACATCTGAAGGAATCATCTCTTCGACCGGACGTGCCGGCATTTTAGGTGGTGTCTCTGCTACATTCAGATCGACCGATGGATCAGAAATCGTCGGTTGCTCTTGCTCATCAGGCCATTGTTGCCATGTATCTTTATCAGAATGGGTCATGTCGGTAACTCTCCTCCTGTTTTCGTTGTTCAGTCTCTTGCGCCAGTACCTTTTCAATCGTCAAAAGTTCCCGTTCTAAATCAACGGTGTCTCCTTCAAGCAACAAGGTTTGTTGCTGTTTCAGCTTTTGACCGATCATCTTTAAGTTCGAAATCAATTGATTTTTCGTATCCAATTGAACTTGGGCACCACGGCGTTCCAAATCGGCATATTTTTCTGAAATCGACAATAAGGAATCCAAGTAGAATGTAAAGAAGTCCCGAACTTTTTTGACGTCGCGTGGACTTTCATATAATTCCTCGAACAATACATGCGCTTCACGAGAGACGATTCGCATCTCGCTTCTAATTTCGCTATCTCGAATGGACGGAACGATTTGATCGTACGTCTGGATTTTCGCAAATCCTTCTTCGATTGTCCGCTGCAATACTTGAAGCTCCAAATCATCCGTCTCTTCAAAACGGCGTGTCGCCCGTTCTGGTTTTAAAATGACACTTCCGACGAATTCCTCTTCATCGTCAAGAAGTAATTTCTTTTTCACATTTTTCCGCTTGATTTCAGTCGACTTCCGTTCTGTCCGATATCGTCGACCTGGTTTTGTCCGGTAACCGCTCCAAATGAACCACAAACCAAGAGCGATGAAGATTCCCGAGAAGTTGAACGTATCGGCTAATTGTAGAAATACGAACATCATACCGATGGAACCAAATATCCACCATGAAGACTTCATGTCATCCCCTCTTCCTTCGTGCTGATTCTTCTATCAGGTTTACGTGTCTTTATTTTAACATTACGTATGGTCTAACAAAAAGTTTCCCGTTTTTGCGAAATGTTACGCCTCATGTATTCATATTTCACCATACTTTTTAACGAATGACATCAGGCTGAAGAATGAACTGTTCAGGCTTTTCTGTTTGATATCCTTTCATGACAAATAAGGTAGTCGACAATTTTAGTCGACTACCTTATGGAGAATACTTCATTTATTATCCGAACAACGGCCAGACAAGAATAATGAGAATCGCGATTGGACTTAGGTAACATACACTCAGTCGCCAGATTGGAACCATTTTTTTCATCATTGGGCTAGTCACCAATTCTTGTTCGACAAGTGCACGGTCTAACTTAAAGCCAGCAAAAATCGAAATTAATAATGCACCGATTGGCATTAAAATATTCGAGACTAGGAAATCAACGCTATCAAAGAACGTTTTTCCCATGAGCTGTGCATCACCTAAGATTCCGAACGAAAGCGCGGACGGAATCCCGACGATTGCAATCGCTAGTGTCGCAAGCCATGTCGTCCGTTTTTTATCACGCATCGTCGCGTTTTCTTTACGATCCGTTAAGGAAGCAACAACGACTTCAAGCATCGCGATCGATGACGTGATCGATGCGAAAGCGAATAAAAGGAAAAACAACGTCAAGAAGACTGAACCAAACTGAATTTGGCTGAAGACTGTTGGTAAGACGATAAAGAGTAACGCTGGTCCTTCTGCTGGATCAAGACCTGAAGCAAATACTGCTGGGAAAATCGCAAATCCTGCGAGTAACGAGACAGCGACATTCATTGTAACGATCCAAGCTGCAGAACGATTAATCTCTCCACGTTCCTTCATATAGGAAGCGTATGTCAGCATCGCTGATACACCGAGCGATAGTGAGAAGAACGCTTGACCGAGTGCACTGAGCACTGATGTTCGATTCAGGACCGAGAAATCAGGCTGTATGAAGAATTTAACACCTTCCATTGCACCATCGAGTGTCAAAGAACGGACAACAAGAACAATGAAACAAACAAATAATAAAGGCATCATGATTTTACTCATTTTTTCAATACCAGATTGAACTCCACGTAAGACGATCCAACACGTCAATGCGAGGAAAATCAATTGTCCTGAAATGACATAGAGCGGTGAGGCAGAAATCGTGCCGAACAGTTCACCAAGCGCACCACTGTCCATCGTCGTTAAACGACCAGTAAACCCTAGAATGGTATAAATCAATACCCATCCACCAATGACGCTGTAGAAAGAGAGCAACAAGAAACATGCGATGACACCAAGGACACCAATGAACGTGAACTTCTTATGGCCAAGCTCCGAGAATGCTCGAAGTGCTGTTTTCCCGCTCGTTCGACCGATTAAAAATTCGGCAATCAAGACAGGCAGTCCCAGCAGTAAGGTAAACACGAGGAATAAGAGTAAAAACGCGCCTCCTCCGTTCGTTCCAGTCGTGTACGGAAATTTCCAAATGGCCCCCAGACCAATGGCGGATCCCGCTGCTGCTAAAATAAATCCAACTTTTGAAGCCCATGCGTTTCCTTTCATGGTGCTCCACCTCCTTTTCAAAATACTTTTTCATTGTACAGAAAGAATCCGTGAAAGTCATCCTTTATCAAATATTTTCTTTAAAGCGTCAAAGCATAACCGCATACGCGTGTTGAATAAGCATCAAAAAAGAGAAGATCGTATACTTTTACGACCTTCTCTTCCTTCCAATTTTATTATAGAGTGCCTCCATACATTCGGAGAAACTCTGGTAATACTTTGACTGTCACTGGTGTATGAATCGCTTTTTCACCATCTGTATCAATGACTTTTGCATCTTTCGTTTTCAACTGAAAACCGCTTGTCAGGATATGCGTAAAGGAAGGATCATTGGCAAGACCGATTTTTTGAAGGATCACATCACGAATAGTCGTCAAGTTTACTTCATCGACGATGACTAAATCAAGTTTCCCATCGTTATATGCTCCATCTGACAAGTTTGTTTCGATTCCACCGAGCGATTCTCCATTTGCCGCAAGGATTAGTACCGCTTCGCCTGTCATATGACGACCTTCGTCTAAGATTAATTCATATTCAAATGGTTTTGCTTCTAGACTCGAACGAATCGTCGATAGATAATAACCCATCTTACCAAGACGTGCTTTTTCTTCCGTATCGATTCCAATTGATGCTTCTGCGACAAGACCAACGCCAAGGAAATTCAAGAAATAGCTATCTTCGACTTGTCCGAGATCAACTTGAACGACATGTTGCATCGCAATCGCTTCCGCGGCAAGGCGCGGCGCCATCGGCAACCCGAGTGTTCGTGCGAAATCATTACAAGTACCTCCAGGAATGATCCCAAGAATTGGTCGCTCGTCTAGTTTTGCGACGCCGTTGATTGTTTCAAAGACCGTTCCATCTCCACCAATGACGACGACGGCATCAAACGAAGATGATTCTTCCGCAAAATGCATCGCATCGCCGGCTTGTTTCGTATTTTTAATGACGATTTCATCGAACAATGTACTTAACGGTTCGATGACTTCTCCAAGTAATCCCATACCATTCGTGCCCGCTGTTGGATTACTGATCAGTAATAGCTTCATTGAATGATGCCTTCTTTCTTCAGATAATCACGAGCGACTTCATTCGCTGTTTTCCCACCATATGCGACCGCTTCATTCATTTTGGACATCTCTTCATCAGAAATTTTACCTGATAATTGTTCGAGTGCCTGTTTTACTTCTGGATATTCTTCAATCGTCTCTTGACGCAGAAGAGGAGCCCCTTCGTACGGCGGGAATAATTGCTGGTCGTCTTTTAGGACCACCATGTCGTATTTCGCGATTTCTGGATCCGTTGAGTAAGCATCAATGACATCGATTTCACCTGATTCGATTGCTTTATAGCGCAACTTCGGTTCCATCGTAACGACTTCTTTGAAATTGACGTCATATTTTTCTTGAATGCCTTTATACCCATCTTGGCGATCCTTGAATTCTAACGTGAAGCCGGCTGTTAACTGATTCGCGACCTGTTTCAAGTCAGAAATCGTCTTCAGATCATATCGTTCAGCTAATTTCTTCGGAACGGCTACAGCATAAGTGTTGTTATAGTTCATAGGTGGTAGCAAGGCTAATTCTTGTTTTTCAAGACCGGCTTTCGCTTGTTCATACACTTCTTTTGCATCGTTTGACTTCGGTTTTTCATTCGTCAAACTAGCAAGTACCGTTCCCGTAAATTCAGGATACGCGTCGATATCACCTGACTCGAGTGCCTTGTAGACGAATGTCGTCTTACCAAAGTTTGGTTTAACTTGAACTGTCAAATCTGTTTCATCTTCAATGACGATTTTATACATATTCATCAGGATTTCAGGTTCTACACCTAATTTTCCAGCAACGACGAGATCCGGTCGTTCACTGCGACCAAAGGCAAAAGGTGCGGCGACAATTGCGACCATCAATACGACTGCTGTTACGAGACGGGCTGTTTGTCGTTTACGAGTCGCGACTTCCGTTTGACGTAATAAGCCATCAAATAGAAGGGCGAGTAGTGCTGCTGGAATCGCACCAAGCAACAGTAGATAGTTATCGTTACGGTCGATTCCAAGGAGAATGATGGAGCCTAATCCTCCAGCACCAATCAAGGCCGCAATCGTTGCTGTACCAATGATCAGTACCATCGCGGTCCGAATCCCTGCCATCATGACAGGTAAGGCTAGCGGGAGTTCGACTTTCCAAAGGCTTTGCATCGGAGTCATCCCACATGCGCGTGCCGCTTCCTTAATCGAGGGATCGACTTCGGCAAGCCCTGTATAAGTGTTTCGAACGATTGGTAATAAAGAATACAAGACAAGTGCAATGATCGACGGTACTGTACCAATCCCGACAAGCGGTATCATCAAACCAAGTAATGCGAGTGATGGAATCGTTTGGATGACTGAGGTCACACCAATCGACCACTCACTCAGACGTTTGTTACGTGATAAGTAAATCCCAAGCGGAATAGCGATAACACATGCAATGAGCAAGGAGATGACAGATAATTGGATATGTTCGATCAACGCTTGAAGCAGTTCGCTTTTTCGGTCCTGATACGTCTCAAGCAATCCGTTCATTCGATATTCCCCCTGACTTGACGCATGAATTCTTGAACGAACGGGTCGTTACTTGCTAGTACCTCTTCCTTCGTACCGATGAAAGCGATCTCTCCAGCGTTCATCAGACAGATGCGACTGCCTAGTTTCAACGCTTCGTTCATATCGTGCGTGACGAACAAAATTGTTTTACCAAGCTCTTCGTTTAGATGCAACAAATCATTTTGTAATTGTTCACGTGAAATGGGATCAAGAGCAGAAAATGGTTCATCCATCAAGATGACGTCTTGTTCTGCTGCGAGTGCCCGCATAACCCCGACCCGTTGTTGTTGTCCCCCAGAGAGTTCGCTTGGATATTTTTTCTTAAGTGAGGTGTTCAACCCAGTTAACCGAAATAATTCATCGACTCGTTGTACTACTTTCTCTTTATCCCACTTTAATAACTCAGGTACGACGCTAACATTTTCCTCAATCGTCATGTGTGGAAAAAGGGCAATCTGTTGTAAGACATAGCCAATTCGCCGACGCAGTTCATGTTCATTGATCGACATGATCGGTTCACCATCAATCCAAATTTGCCCTTCCGTATGATCAATCAATCGATTGACCATTTTCATCGTTGTAGTTTTACCGCATCCTGAAGGACCAATCAAACAAAAAATCTCGCCTTGTTCAACTGTAAAATTCACATGTTGCACTGCCTTTGTTCCGTCTGCATACGTTTTGCCGACATCCTTGAATTCAATCACGAACCATCCCTCGTTTCCCGGTTTATTATCTTTGTAAAATTTCCCTTTCTTGGACATTCCAAAACCTATTCCATCCACTCTTTTCCCTGTTTTCTGAATCCATTATCGAACAGGCAAGTTTTTAATTCTTTATCAAAACAAAAAAGACGATGGAAACTATCCACCGCCTAATCGTATACTTCTCTTATTCGAACGTCACCGTGACTTGACGGCGACCCCATTCTAAGGCTTCTTGTTTTGAACCGACAAGAAGATCCATGATTTTTCCGCGAATCGCACCACCTGTATCGAGCGCAATCGCATCGCCGAAACCTTCTACATGTACCTTAGTTCCAAGCGGTACGACCGATGGATCGACAGCAACAATGCGACGTCCTTCGTATGTAATCGTGTTTGTGACGTCATAACCTGATGCCGTTAAGGCACGACCATTATACAAGCGGCTTCCATTGTTTTCTGGATTCGTCGTATACGCTGTCGTCTCAAATGTTTCCGTACGCTTTGTGGAACGGTCAGCGTTTGCTTGTGTTCGACTTTGTTTCTTTACCTGTTGTGCTTCCTTTTTGGCTTCTTGCGCTGCTTTTGCTTTTTGCTCTGCTTCTGCTTTTTGCTTAGCCAAGGCTTTTAGACGCGCTTGCTTTTTCGCCTCTGCTTGTTCACGCTTCTCTTGAGCAGCTTGACGTTTCATCTCTAATGGATTTTGTACGATTGTTTTCTCCGTACCGATCCCGATTTGTGCTGCCGACGCTTCATGATGCGGCAAAAGAATAAATATGAATCCCGCTAAACATAGGGATAAAAGGAATGATGTTCGTTTCATGTTGATGCCAACCTTTCTCGCCGTTTTACGACCCGCACAACGTATCACGGTGACAAATAGTTTGAAAAGCGAACACTATGAATTGAAATATATCTGTCAAAAAGTAACGAAATGGTTACACGCTTACAAAAAACGCTCTCAATTGTTGTGTATCAACGTTTTTATATTTTGTAACCGTTCTGTTACGAATTAGTTCTTGTTACTCTTTTGTAATAAATGTATCTTTTCGATGTTTTCAGTTATTTTATCCAATTCTTCAAAGAATATAAGAATATAGGATTTTATTATTATTCAGATCGCTGAATGAACATAAAAAACACACCAATTATGTGGTGTGCTGAGTTTGCAAACAAGATGGTCCTGCGGAACCAGTTGTTCCAATATGATGGTGATCTCTCTTACCTATCATTGAAAGTCTTCCTCCTTCTTCGTTTCTACTTTTTTATACCGAAAGAAAGAGGCGAGAAGCGTTTTGTTCAATCGAAATCGCTTCCTAGGGAAAAACAAGCAGGAGCGACCCTGCAACGAAGTGAAGCGGCGCGATGCTTGTCCCAGGAAAACGATTCGAGATGAACAAAAAAACGCAATCTTTCTCGTTAAGAGAAAAATTACGCTTTGTCTTAAGTCTGAGCAAACCAATTATTTGGTGTGCTTTCATGTATTATTTTGTTTTACGTTCTAACAATTCGATCTCTGACTTTAATAAGACTTGTTTTTCAAACTCTAAGCCGAGTGACTCAAAGTTTTTCGTGTGGGATACATCACCGACGACCGTATTTGTCAATACAGCCGTTACTTCCGCAACCCAACCTTCTTTTGTTTTCACCATATCGCCAACGATATAATCGAATAACTCTTCTGTTTCTTCCATTTGACTCATCTCCTGACACGTTCAATTACAGTTAATCATATAAAATAACGACCGAAAAAGCTAGTCACGCGTCAATTGAGCTAAGAACTGGCGCAAGATTTTAGCGGTTAATCCCCAAATCAGATAATCCCCGTGCTCATAAAAATGCTCCGTGACCGTATACGTACGATCCAGATATGCTTCTCGATTCGCCATTCGTTCGGTCGGCACTTCCTTGCCAGGGCGAATCCGCCACTCCATATCTCCTTTAATCGGCTTCGAAGTCATCAATTCCGTTAATGACACGAGAAACACATGATCGACTTCTGCTGGTGAAGGATTAAAGTCCGTCGCATGGAGAATGCCAAGATACGGGTAAATGATCGACCGGTTCGGTGTCACGAGTGGTTCAAGTGTTCCAATCACTTCGATCTCAGAAGCATTGACATTTAATTCTTCGACCGTTTCGCGAACAGCTGCTGCTTTCGGTAATTCACCCGCATCGATCCGACCACCCGGAAAAGCGATTTCACCTGGTTGCGAACGTAGTGTTTTGGCTCTCACTTGAAATAACAGGTACACTTCGCCATTCTGCTCGACTAACGGAACGAGTACGGCTGCCGCATGACGAGGTAAACGTTCTTCAGAATCTACGTATTGCTTTCGGATATCGGCTAAGTTCACCTGTTTCATCGCCCTTCTTGTGCAACGTGATGGTACGCCTCTTCCAGATGGCGCATACGGACGATGAGATCCGCATTCTTAGCAATCCGGTCCGATAAAATCGATCCTGCTACCGTCTTGTAATAGGCGTTTAACGCATGTCTTTTTGTTAAATGCGCTTCATTCTGCCGGATATATTCCTTAAAATTCGCAATCAATCGTTCTGTCGTAAAAAGTTGTTCGTTCACAAGTTTCATCCTTTCACACGTCCAGCGTGTCATCAATAGTTTAATGGTACCGAGTTTTGGCTAAGATGTAAATTAAGGGGGGTTATCCGTGAATAAAAAATTAGATGTCCTCATTATCGGTGCCGGACCAACCGGTTTAACACTCGCACTCGCACTCTCGCGCTATGGATTATCCTTTCGCATCGTCGAACGTGCAAGCGGACCATCCGTCGTCTCAAAAGCAATCGGGATTCAAGCGCGTTCTCTAGAGTTGTTCGCAAGGCTTGGTGTCGCAGAAGACTTGATGGAGAATGCGATTAAAATCAATCAAGGAAACCTCTATGTCAATGGTGCATGGCAGGCAAAACTTGATTTTACTGATTTGAATACACCCTTTCCGTTCGTCACGCTGTTACCTCAAAGTGAGACAGAACGGATTCTTGAAGCGCAACTCGCCACTTACGGTCATGCAGTGGAACGAGAGACGGAATTGACGGGGTTTGCTCAATTCCCGACTTTTGTTACTGCTTCCTTACAACATAAAGGGGAAACAGAGACGGTCGATGCTTCCTTCATCATCGGAGCAGATGGTGCGAACAGTTTCGTTCGTCGTGAGCTCGGGCTTCCATTCAGCGGGAAGTCGTTTAAAGAATCGTGGGCGCTGGCTGACATCGAGGTCGACTGGCCGCTCTCTTCAGAAGAGGTTCATATCTTCTTCTCTGATCATGGCGTCATCGAGTCGTTTCCTCTCCAGTCGAACTTGTTCCGTATTACTGGTAATCTAACGAGCGGACCTGTTCCGACCGACCATAAAGCGATTGATGATTTTTTACAAAATCGAGCCAAAGTACCGTTTGAGCTAAAAAAAGTCCATTGGTATTCGATGTTCCGTGTCCATAACCGGATTATCGAGAAATTTGGTCACCATCGGATTTATTTGATTGGGGATGCCGCACACATCAATTCACCCGTCGGTGGTCAAGGAATGAACACCGGAATTGCTGATGCGATGAACCTCGCTTGGAAACTATGGTGTGTCCATCAGTTCAAGGCGAGTTTTCCGTTACTTGATTCTTACAGCGTCGAACGTCGAGAAGCGGCACAAGGTATCTTACGATCAACAAACCTTGCGACGGAACTCTTGCAAATCAACATTCCCTTTTTATTACCCTTGCAGGAAAAAGTAATTCGGAATAGTCTCAAAATCGCACCCTTACATCATTTCGTGACAAACCGGATTGCTCAGCTCAACAGCCACTACCCAGCGAGTTCGACCTTCGTCACACAAGGACACTTTAGTCCATTGACACCAAAACCAGGTGAACCGATGCCTTACAGTGAAGTCGTCCACCCGCGGACGAAAAAGAACGAACTATTGTTACGTCGTGCCGATCGGAATTTCTTATTGCTGCTGTTCTTACCAAAAAACGCAACCGATGATCTTCTTGAGCCATTCAAGGAACTCGCCTATACCTATCCCGATCTATTTGAGACGGTACCGATCCATCAATCCCTTAAAGAGGATGGTGTCGTCGATCAAGGCGGTGAACTTGCACGACGCTTTGGCATCAAGCAATCCGGATTATATTTGATTCGCCCTGACGGTTATATCGCGTATCGCCAACAAGGTTTGAAAAGTAAATCATTCGCCCGGTATGTTGAACGTTTACTTTATGCGCGTTAACTCGGTATGATAGTAGGTGAGGTGAAGGTAAAGATGGATATACAGCTAGTTCGAACGGTTTTAATCATTCTTTTAGTCATTGCATTTCTCGTCATCGTCAGCAGACGAACTAAGGAAAATCTTCGATGGTCACTGATCGGGGAAGCATTTGGTGAAAAAGGAGAAGATTTATTAAAGGATGCTGCTCGACTTGAAGCAGCTGACTTAGACATTCGAGTCGAACGCGGCGTCAAGACTTCGTTTTTATTCCGGCGTTTCAGTAAAGACTTGGATGATCGCGTAGCGGTGTATGTCTTGAAAGAAGACTTGGATCAAGCTGAAGACATTCTTGCTTCTCGACCAAGACGATGAATTCAAACGAAAAGGCAGTGAAGCGAGCGCTTCACTGCCTTTGTTCATTCCTGCTGCTGTGCAAGATAAAATGCAACTTGTTTTCGTTCTTGCTCTAGAACAGGGGAGGATTTTTTTGAGACGATGAACGCCCGCACATCCTTGAAGCTATGCCCCGTCGGGAATTTAATTCGTTCTGTTCGCATCTGTGGTGCATTCGGAAAAAGTGTGATGCCATGAATCGGAATGATGATCCCTTGTTCTTTTAGCGTTTTTCGAACCGCTTGAACGATTTTTTTCGACTGATTGATTGGATGAGGTTCAAACACTTTTCTTCCATGCTCAGAATCCATGATATGACAAGATTCCTCCGTCATCCATTCTACGACCGCATCGTTTTGTAACACGAGGAACAATCCTTTTGGACCAATCAGTGCAAAAGGAATGACAATCGTGTCAGAAAGACGAATCCGATCAAACAACATCCAATCAAAACGACAAACATGACGGATTTCATTACAGAGTGCATCCGTTTCACTCGTCGTCGTACTCACTTGTTTATTTGCAAAAAAACGACGGCGCGGTGGTTCAGGAACAGAAGCAGTCATGACTTGTAACATGGTTCATCATCCTTTGTAGTATGTATTATTAGTTATCTTAACACCGTTTTCGTTCAGATGACGATTCTTTCAAAAAGAAGGAAATAAAAAAGACACTTCTGATTTGACAGAAATGTCTTTTTTGATGCGTCAATCTTGGTGCGGACGTCCGAAAACGGCCTTCTCTAGATTCGAAATACGACGTAACATGTCATAGTTCGATGAACTTGATACTTGTGGCTCCGCTTGTTCGACGCGGCGTTCTTCACGTTTTACCGGTTGTGCTGGTGCTTGTTTTAACGCCTCGTTCTCTTTCTTCAGACGTTCGATCTCACGTTCGAATCCTTCATAATCTTTAATGATTTGATCCAAGTATCCATCGACATCCTCGATGACATAGCCACGGAGGCCGGTTTTGAATTCCTTTTTGTAAATATCGTCCGCTGTCAACAATGGCTTATACATCCTCTTCACTCCCACTGATCATTGTATTGTAATTCTTGTTCGAGCCAAGATAAATCATCTTGTGTAATTAAAAACAACTGATAATCGGATTGTTCCATTTCTATTCTAGCACGCTCTACTAAAAATTTCGCCGATCCTCCATGTTCTTCATCAAAAACCGACAATAATCCTTGGCTTTTTTGAATCATGAACTCGGTTTTATTGCGTAACTGCGATGGATCCGTATACGGTTTCTGACTGATTGCTTCGACGAAGTCCGCTTGTTCAAGAATGGAGAGGTACTGCGCTTGAACTGGCTCTTTCCAGCGTGCTTCCTGTTCCAAGAACGGCAAAAGAATACCGAGACGAATATGTGGATACTCTTCCTTTAATTCAAGCACGACCTCGCATGCCCAGATTTCGCAACCCGGTGAGGCATTCGTGATAAACCACTCTGTACCTCGATCCTCAATCAAGCGAATCATCCGCTCTCGATATGCTGCCTTTAAGACCCGGATACCAGGATGTTTTTGATCAAAGATACCTAGTTCATTGGGTTTGTAACCTGTGATGGCGATAACTTTCACGCGTCACACTTCCTTTTTAACCGACGTCCTCGATGATCTAGCTCTGCCAAGATTCGTTCTTTTTTAGTAATCAACCAATGATGTCGCTCGACGTGTTGTCGTGCTCGTTCCGTATAATCATAAGCAAGCACTGGATCTTTTGCAATGTGCTCTGCCCACTTCGCAAGTTCGACATACCCTAAATAACTGTTGCTCTTCAAGAAACAATCTCGAGCTAGTTCATAGTTCTTCATTTTTTTATGCAAATAACCTTGGCGCAACCATCCTTCTGCGGATAGTTCTTTGACTTGTTGAAAATGAGCGTGTGATCCTTCATGAATTCCGAGATCTGCCAGCCAAATCGCGATGTTTTCTTGAATCGGAGAAGGTGCCTCCGCTCGATGTGTGACGAGTCGGTTGCATGCATCATAGAGTCCGACAAGCGTCAAACAATCATCCAGATGATGTTGCAAGACCCCTGTCATGATATCCGGATGCTGGTGTTCGACGTACTGGAAGTAATGCATGGGTGCCAAAAATCCAGGTAAATCCCCTTCCCGTTCGAATCCGATCCGCTCTTCCATCGCTGTCAACCGATAGGAATCATACATTCCTTTAAAGATCCGTCGCGCAACATGAAGTAAATCAAGATGACCGACTTTCGGCAAACGAGGAACACGTTCCCGAACGAAGACATGACGTGTCTTGATTTGCGGCCAATCAAAGCTTTTCCCGTTATAGGTCACAAATCGGACATCATCTCCGATATCATGCAGGAAGTGATGGTAAAAGGCAGCTTCAAAGTGCGGATGCGGTAAGAAATATTGCCGCATCAGCAATCCACCCTGCTCAAAGCGCGCGAACCCGAGTAAAAAGATCGTCGTTCCGGTTCCTCGTAATCCTGTCGTTTCCGTATCAAAGAAAATGACTTGCTCAAGTGGAACATCCAGCGCAAGTGGCGGATGAGGAAGCTGTAAGGACTCATACACTTCAGCAAAACTTCGATCTCCATGCCGATCTGTTAATGCATATCGCTTGTCGATCCTGACGATCCACTCTTCTTCGAACGTCAAGATATCGGCTCCACGATCAATCCAGGCTTGCTGTTCGTCAGTCCATCCGCTTGGTGTCTTCGGCGTCTCCACTCCATGTGCGGAAGACACTTGATCCTCCGGTGCGGCGTCTGATGTAGATTTCAGCATTCGTCTAAGACGATTTTTCATGATAGTTCCTTCTCCATTTCTGCTAACAACTGAATCGTTCGTTCTTTCTCGTCTGATACGCCGACCATACCGATACAAGCAGGACAACCGTCCTGACAAGGGCATGTGACGATTGAATCACGGGCGGCACGCAACATGACACCGCGTTGCTTATAAATCGACTGGGCGAGTCCAACACCACCCGGGTAACGGTCATACAGATAGACGGTCGGCTGTTGTGTGTGAGTCGCCTTGACTTGCGGCACGACGAAGACATCACTGGCATCACACATCAAATAAAGTGGTGCAACACGCCGTAGACTATTCGCGACCCCTTCTAACACTTGTTCGAGCTCCGTCGAAGAACGTGCATGATCAGGTAAAGTGAACCAGACACCTGTTGTGTGAATTTCTCGTTCCGGTAAGTGAATCGGACCCGACCCGATGTTCTCATGCGTACCGAATTTAATCTTCTTGAACATCGTCGCCATCCCCCGGACACTGACATCGCCGCGCGCAACACTGTACGCTCCCTCTGCATACTGTTCATCTTCTTCGAGCACAGAAAGGTCGACTGAAAAATTAGCATCCGTATAATAATCGACGTCCACGGCACGGACGAACGCTTTTTTCTCTTCAAAATCCAAATGCTCAACTTGGTATTGATCGGCTCCGTGAAGATAAATGGCCTCGTCATGTAACAACGTCATCGCACTAAACGTATCCATTTCACCGATGACTCGATTCGGTACCTCGGTCTGATCGACGATGATGACGTTCTCTTGATCACTCGACCGAAGCGATATTCCATGAGCCGGAAACGCATCGTTCATCCAATAAAACCGATCGCCGCGTTCGTGCAGGACACGCTCTTCGACTAAGTATTCGAGGATATCTTCCGTCTCGAGTGTTCCAAATGATTCTCCTTTCGTAAAAGGCAGTTCAAACGCTGCACATTTGACGTGATCGACGGCAATGATCAGATTATCCGGATCCAGTCGGGCCGCTTCTGGGGATTGATTCAAGAACAACTCAGGTCGTTCTGCGACATATTGATCGAGCATACCGGAAGAAGCGACGAGAATGATTAACGCATCATCTTGACGGCGCCCTGCGCGCCCTGCTTGTTGCCATAGCGAAGCAATCGTTCCCGGATAACCATTCATGATACAGACTTGCAGTTGACCGATGTCGACACCCAGTTCGAGAGCGTTCGTCGAGACGATACCGGTGATCTCTCCTTGACGTAACCGTCGTTCGATATCGCGACGTTCACTTGGCAAATAACCGCCCCGGTATCCTTCGATCGATCGAGGACCAAGCTCATGCGGATAAATGCTACGTAGATACGTCAGTAAGACTTCAACGCGGACGCGGGAGCGCGCAAAGACGATCGTTTGGAACTTTTTCTTGATGAAGCGCATCGCCAGTTGTTTTGTCTCAAGCGTCGCTGAACGCCGAATGCCGAGTTGTGCGTTGACAATCGGTGGTTGATAGACGAGAAAATGTTTGCGACCAGTCGGCGCACCGTTCTCATCAATCAAACCAACTGTCTTTTCCGTCAGTCGTTCTGCCAGTTCCTTTGGATTGGCAATTGTCGCACTCGTCATGATGAAGACGGGATCACTGCCATAATACCGACAAATCCGTCGTAAGCGCCGAATGACATTCGCGACATGACTGCCGAAGACACCCCGGTACGTGTGAAGCTCATCGATGACAATGTATTTCAAGTTCTCAAATAGTTCGATCCATTTGGTGTGGTGTGGCAAAATCCCGGAATGCAACATGTCTGGATTCGTAATGACGATGTTTCCTGCTTTTCGCACTTTTGTCCGAATCGTGGGAGATGTGTCGCCATCATAAGTAAAACAACGGATTGGCGCTTCTAATTGATCAATCAGTTCCAGTAACTCACTATTTTGATCTTGTGCGAGAGCTTTTGTCGGGTAAAGATACAACGCTCGCGCGTTCGGATGCTCTAGCAAATGTGATAAGACCGGTAAATTAAAACAATAGGTCTTTCCTGAAGCGGTCGGCGTGACGATGACCGTCGACTCTCCCGCTTGTACACGTTCATACGCTAGCCCTTGATGACGGTATAACTGGTTTATTCCACGTGTACGTAGCGCTTGCCGCAAACGTTCCGGTAGTTGTTCTGGAAAATCGACGTAGCGTCCAGCTGTCGCTTCCATCGTTTTCATATACGTAATCCGCTCCATGAACGAGCGGTCCTGTTTCAGTTCTTCGAGAAATGCAACGAGCGTTTGTTTCGCTTGCATACCTTCACTTCCTTCCACTTCTCATTATACAAAAAAAGAGGCAAGACCAAAGAACGATCTACTCGTCTTTGGTCTTGTCTGCTTTACAGGTGATGATCTTTCATTACTCTTCAGAGTCATCTCCACTATCATTCGAATTATTGTTGTTATTTCGTTCCGTCGAACCATTCGAATTGTTTTGCGCGTTTGCGCCATCATTTGAATTCGGTTCATCTGTTGCTGGTTCGTCCGTCGTCGGTTCGTCTGTTACCGGCTCATCCGTCGTCGGTTCGTCCGTTGTCGGTTCGTCCGTT
Organism: Exiguobacterium acetylicum DSM 20416; assembly: GCF_000702605.1. NCBI lineage: Bacteria > Bacillati > Bacillota > Bacilli > Caryophanales > Exiguobacterium > Exiguobacterium acetylicum. The sequence continues at coordinate 1,425,314 of NZ_JNIR01000001.1, forward strand.
GCCGGTTCGTCCGTTGTCGGCTCATCCGTCGTTGGTTCGTCCGTCGTCGGTTCGTCCGTCGTTGGCTCATCCGTCGCTGGTTCGTCCGTCGTTGGCTCATCCGTCGCTGGTTCATCCGTCGCTGGTTCGTCCGTTGTCGGTTCTTCTGCTTCAGGATCCGTGACCGTGACCGTTGTCGAGACCGGACCTGATTCTTCTCCAGAAGCTTTTGCTACGACTTGGAACGTCGATCGTCCTGGCTTCAATCCATTGATGGCGATTCGATTCGTCGTACTCGTACCAATCGTTGATGTTTCGCCGTCAGCATCTGTCATCGTCACTTCGAACGATACATCATCATAGCCATTGGCACGAAGCGCAGCATCATTATAGTTCCAAGTCAGTTCACCGCTCTTTGTGTCTTCATCGTAAGATGCTTGTAATCCAGTCGGAGCGGGTACTGTCTTTTTTTCAACGACAGGTTCCTTCGTCCCTTTCACGTACAATTCATTTCCGATACTAAGGACAGAACTTGGTTGTTCGAATGGTGCGGGTGTACGATCGCGCGTTTTTGTAATGAAATCTTTCCAGATTTGCTGTGCCATCGTACTGTTATACGGACCACTGAGTCCAGATCCGTTGTTATTTCCAGATTTCGTCGTTCCTGTCCAAACACTGATTGAGACATCAGACGTATATCCTGCAAACCAAACATCTTTATAGGCATTCGTCGTTCCGGTCTTACCGGCTGCATCAAATGACAATCCAGCACTTGGGAACGTACCGCCTGGTTTTAAGACATCACGAAGCATGTCCGTCAACATATAAGCTGTATAGTCTTCCATCGCTTTTTTCGATTTGATTGGTGATTTGATTTTCGATCCATCACTGTACTCAATCGATTTGATGACGTGTGGTTTGATATAATCGCCACCATTACCAAGTGTGGCATAAGCTCCTGCCATCTGAGTCGTATTGAAACCGTGTTTCATCCCACCAATCGCATACGCAGGCGAAATCGACTCATCGTCTTTCATTTTCAAGCCAGATTTTTCAGCGAACGCCTCAACTGAATCACCACCAATTTCTTGATACGTTTGGATGGCCGGTGTGTTTGCTGAGATTTTCAACCAGTGGCGAATTGTGTTCGTGCCACGGTATCCATCATAATAGTTTCCAATCTCTTTTCCGTTGACTTCTGTTGGTTTATCCGTTAATTGTTTCGCAGTCGACCACTTATCATTTTCGATTGCTGGTCCGTAAGCGAAGAATGGTTTTGCAGACGATCCCGGTTGATGCGGTTCATTCGCAAAGTTTCGTCGCGCCGTTCCTTTACCTGGATTTTTACCATCCACGACCGCAAGGATTTCTCCTGATTGCGTATTGACTGCTGTCGCAGCCGTTTCAGCGTATTCCGGTAATTGGACGATTTGGTCTTTCTTAATGGCTTCATTCATATAGTCGTGCATCGGTTTATCAATCGATGTATAGATCTTTAACCCTTGACCATAGATATCTTTACCTTCAAGACCAAAATCATCTTCTAACTCTTTAGACACCATGTCGAAGATGACACTATCGTAGGACTCATCCTTCGTTGACTTCGGTGCCGGATTGATTAATTTCGAAATCGGTTGTTTGACCGCTTTATCCCGTTGTGCTTCTGTAATGACGCCTGTCGTTTGCATCGCATTGAGAACTTGCGTCTGACGCCATTTCGTTAGCTTTGGATCTCCTTTGATTGGATCGTAAGCTGTCGGACGTTGCGGGAGTCCTGCAAGCATCGCGGCTTCCGCATAATTCAACTTATCAACAGACTTGTTGAAGTAAGCCTTTGAAGCCGTCTGGATTCCAAACGAGTTTTGACCATAATAGTTTTTGTTCAAGTACATCTCTAAAATTTGATCTTTTGTATAGTCCTGCTCTAAACGAATCGCGAGCCATTGCTCCTGCACTTTCCGCGTAATCGTCTTATCAAAGCTGAGGAACGACTGTTTGACGACCTGTTGCGTGATCGTCGAAGCCCCTTCTGATCCGAATCCATCTGTCACGTTCGCGATGATGGCTCCGCCCAGACGACGGAAATCGATTCCGTTGTGCTGATAGAAACGACGGTCCTCAATCGATATGAATGCGTCTTTAACGACTTCCGGTACTTCATCGATTGATACGTATTCTCGACTCGTTCCGCCTTTCGTAATCTCTTCCTTGTTGCTCGCATAGATTTTCAATGGCAAAGCATCTCGAAGTTCTGTCTCATCGAGCTCAGGTGCCGTAGCAATCGCGTAAGCGGCAAATCCGCCTCCGACCAACATCATGACGATGAATAGTCCAGTAGCAATCAGCAATAACTTTTTCCAAAGTGGTCCTTTTCCACCGGAACCTCCACCTGACTTTTTCTTTTGGGGACGTTTCGTCCGTTTCATCTTTTTCTCAGATGACTTCGTCTCTTCACGACGTGCGACACGACTTCTTTCCATATGCTATCCTTCTCCTTCAATCAAAAAGTGTCTGAATTGAAATATAGTTCGTCCACTGCCTTTAAATAATCGATGGCAGGGTACGCGCCAGTCTCGACTTTGATACCGTCTCGTTCAATGACCGTCAGCGGAATTGATTTTCGTCCGCTTTCTAGCTGATCCCACCAGGGGAACACGTGCTCGACTGAAAGCACATATTGCACATTATACAGACTGAAACGAATGATGACAAAACAAATTCCTCCATGTTCGACACATTGGCGCATGTGTGCGATTTGATGGGGGTGAAAATTTTTTATCGGGAAGGACGTTTTGTTCGTCGTCTCCTTCGCTTCGAAATCAATATATTTTCCGCGATAAACACCGTTATAGTCCGTCGTCGACGGTTGCTTGAAATAGGCTTCCTTGACGACCGCTGCCGACCGTTTTGGATAATCGACTTGGACGATTTGTAACGGAGTGGGTTTCTTGTGAATGATTGCCCGATTATGGGTCAAGTAAAACGTATTACTTTCATTCAATAATTTTTCGAGCGTCATCCCTCGATTTGAAAAGGTTGAATCGGTTGATCGCGCCTTCTTGATTCGAATTCCATGCGACTCGAGTGGCTTTTGAAATTTTTTCCCATTCGGGTAATTCAAAACGATTCCCCTCCTATCGCGTTTATTGTACCATGATATGTGATTGTACCGTATCGGCCGAGAGGAGTAGTTAAAAACCAATGACAATTGAACCGTTATTACAAGAGATTGAACGTATTTATCAAGAAGGACGTGCCGGAACCGAATATGACTTCAATCGAGACGTCGTACCGTTCGTTGAACGAGCGGATCAACTGATTGCACAGTGGCAAACGAATGCCCAAGATAGTCCTTACTTACGACCTAGCATGGTCGAAAGCGCCGTTGATCAACTGAAGCAAATTTCCGTCCAAGCATTTCAGCCGAAAACGAGTCTGAAGCGCTTCAATGAAACAATTAAATCCGTTCGATATATCGATCGCTTGATGAATGGTGAAGAATAACGATTAAAAAACAGGAATTATCTTCCTTAAGTCGAACACCTAATCATACGAGGGAATGTTTCTACGGTTTCACTTATCAGGCTATAGCTTTTCAATCGCCTAGCGTGTAAAGTGGCATCAAGAGCATTTCTTTCGAAAAGACTGTGTAATTATTGTGCAACTGGAGGAGATTCATTTGAACAAACGGGTACAATCGAACGTCAAAGGCGTTGACGTCAAAGGATTTCCTAAGAATTCAACCCCTGCCCCGAAGAAATACATCATGTTCGTCGACGAAACTGGGACACCGAAAGGGAATACACAATTCAACTTAACGGGTGTCTTGATGGAATATAAATATGCCATCGATTCGGATGAGACCGGTGAACCAAGTCCGCTTCGTCAACGTTTGATGGATTTTAAGGCAAAAGTTTTTGAAGATCCACATATTCCCCTTCATTTGAAAGAGATTTTAAAAGCTGAGCATCCGTACGGTAAAGAAGATGGCATCACGATCGATATGCTACGACATTTCTGGATCGCCTTGCCGGAATTTTTAGTTGATATCGATTGTACGATCGTCAGTGTCGAAGTCGATAAACAGAAGCTACAAGACTTCTTCTCGACACCGAAGGATCCGTACGTCGTCGCCTTCGCCCATCTGATGAAGTCGTTTTATTCCTTCCTCGATGAGACAGAAGCAACGAGTGCGCGTGTCGTCCTTGAAAGCCGTGATGATTATCAAAACTTGCTCATTCAAAAGGCGTTCTTCGATATCTTCAATTCGGGAACGGTCCATCTCGACGTCGAAAAAAGCCGTCAAAAAATCAAAGGCTTCATCTTTGCTGAAAAAGACAGCGACCTCTACCAATCTGGTCTTGAGATTGCCGACTTGGTCTGCTTACCTTTATCTCGCGTCCGTCGTGGTGTCATCGAGGTAAAACCACGGTTTGTCCATTATGGGGACGAAAACCGGATTTTTAAAGCCATCAAAGATAAGATTTACATTCGACGCGATAGTCCGGACCAAGATTTCCGAAACTGGGGATTCAAAAAAGTACCGATCACGAAAAAGCGTCGTGAATGGTCCGATACTCCTTGGAATGGATGATATGCAAAAAAAGTGGATCCGGTCTCGGATCCACTTTTTTTTATAGTGTAGCTAGTCCTTTTGTCCGCTTTTTTCCCTCTCGACACATATCAAGTAACGGGCACGCTTCACAGTTCGGACGTTGTGCCTTGCAGTGATACCGTCCAAAGAAAATGAATTGGTGATGGAGCTTTGACCACCGCTCCCGTTTGAAACGACGCATGAGTGTCGCTTCGACCTGCGTGACATTATCCTTCCAGCGACAGATCCCGAGGCGTTTTGAGACACGTTCGACATGTGTATCGACCGCAAATGCCGGTACATCAAAGGCGACAGACAAGACGACGTTCGCCGTCTTACGTCCAACGCCAGGTAATGCTTCGAGCCCGGCGCGTTCCGTCGGGACTTCTCCATCGTGTTGCGTAAGGAGTTGTGCCGCAAGCGCCTTGATGTTTTTTGCTTTATTCCGGTATAATCCAAGTCGTTTGATTTTGTCCTCGATTTCCTCGACCGGTGCCGTAGCAAGCGAAGTAGGATCCGGATACGCCGCGAATAATCCAGGCGTCACCTGATTGACGAGCACATCGGTCGCTTGTGCACTGAGTGCGACCGCGACGACAAGTTCAAACGGATTACGGTGAATCAACTCACAAAATGCATCTGGAAACATCTCTTCTAGCGTTGCTTCAATCCGATCGATTTCTGCTTTTCGTAACATCTACTCAACCTCCCCGCCCTGCGAGATCCTCGAGCGTCTTGATCCCTTCACGTTCCCACGTCCGTAAAATTTGATTGATATAAGTCATTTTACGGACATTATGATAGACCGCTTCTCGAAGTGCGGCAAGCACCAGTTCTTCCGAAATGTTCTCAATCGTCAACCACTGAATGATCTGCTCCATCTGAAACGGTGACATCATCCCGAGTTCCCGTTCAAATTGTTGGAAGACGGACGGATTGATCGTATCAAAGTTCGGTGTTTCCTGTTCCGGTGGTGCCATCAGCTTTTCGTACAGCGGAACAAGCGAATAACGTTCTGATCCGTTGACGTTTTCCATAGCCAATAATCCTTTTTGCAATAAACCGAGAGTCGTCTCGATCGTTTCCGTCTCTGATAGTCCGAGTCGATTGCTTAACTCTTCCGGTGACGGCATCTCCATGCCTTCCGCCCGACAAGCAAACAGTTGACCAATCAACGTGAACTCGACAAAACTGATGCCTAATCGTTTTGCCTCGGTGAACAATCGTTTCGGTAAGACGACGGTCCCTTCTTCAAATAATTGCACTAAATTATGATTCATCGTATTTCCTCGATTCTCTAGTCTAAACAAGAAATCGACCCGTCGAGACGATGGGTCGATGTTTTTCTTTACTGCTTAAGGATAGAGACGGTTCAGCAGACGTGGGAACGGAATCGTTTCCCGAACGTGCTCGACGCCTGTGATCCAAGCGACTGTCCGCTCTAAACCAAGACCGAAACCACTGTGTGGCACAGAACCGTATTGACGTGTTTCAAGATACCATTTATAAGCACCCGTCTCGTCAAGTCCGTGTTTCTTCATCTCCGCGAGAAGTTTCTCATGATCTTCTTCACGTTGTGAACCACCGACGATTTCCCCGTATCCTTCAGGGGCAATCAAATCATCACATAAAACGAAGTCTGGGTTTTCCGGATCTTCTTTCATGTAGAACGGTTTGATCGCTTTTGGCCAGTGCGTGATGAAGACAGGACGTGCGAAGCTGTTCGCGATCGCTGTCTCGTGTGGCGCACCAAAATCATCGCCGAATTCGATATCGTCGAATCCTTGCTCCTTGAGCATGTCAATTGCTTCCGTATACTTGACGCGTGGGAACGGTGCGTTGATATTCTCAAGGACCGTCAAGTCACGACCAAGCAATTCGAGTTCCGCACGACAGTTTTTGAGTGCCGATTGCACGAGGTGCGAAACGTAGTTTTCTTGGACTTCGAGGTTCATCTCGTGGTCGTGGAATGCCATCTCAGGCTCCATCATCCAGAATTCGATCAAGTGACGACGTGTTTTTGATTTTTCAGCACGGAACGTTGGACCGAACGAGAAGACCTTTCCAAGTGCCATTGCTGCCGCTTCCATGTAGAGCTGACCAGATTGTGAAAGGTACGCATCTTCATCGAAATATTTCGTGTGGAACAATTCTGTCGTTCCTTCTGGCGCGCTACCTGTCAAGATTGGTGGATCCACTTTAATGAATCCTTCTTGGTTGAAGAATTCGTACGTCGCTCGAATCAATTCGTTCCGAACGACCATGACCGCATGTTGACGCTTTGAACGCAACCAGAGGTGACGGTTGTCCATCAAGAAATCCGTTCCGTGTGCTTTTGGAGTGATCGGATAATCGACTGCTTCATGGATGAGCTCAATCTTAGAGATTTCCATTTCATGACCGATCGCTGTCCGACCGCCGTCTGATTTGATGACACCTGTCACCCAAAGTGACGATTCCTGCGTTAAGCCTTTTGCTTGTTTGAATAAGTCTTCGCCGACTGTTTCTTTGACGACGACACCCTGCATGAATCCAGAGCCATCCCGAAGCTGGAGGAAGGCGATCTTACCGCTTGAGCGTTTGTTTGCTAACCAACACCCGATCGTCACTTCTTCTCCTACATATTTGTTTACATCTCGAATCATTGCTTTCAACAGTCAACATCCTCTCTCTATTAAACGGCTGTATGTGCCGTGATGAATCCTTCAATCCGGTCGAGTGCTTCTAAGACACGTGCCGGGTCCGTCGCGTAAGATAGGCGGACATAGTCCGGTGCACCAAATCCTGAACCTGGAATCAAGGCGACCTTCGCTTCAGATAAAACAGCTGTACACCAGTCGTCGACATTATCGAATCCACACATCTCAGCAGCTTGCTTTGCATGTGGGAACAAATAGAATGCCCCTTCCGGCTTCAAGCACGTCAATCCTTTGATTTCATTGAGTCGTGCATAGATTTTCTCAAGTCGTTCCTCAAAGATGACACGCATCGCTTCGACCGGTGCATCGCCTTCTGCATACGCAGCAACCGATGCGGCTTGCGCAATCGATGTCGGGTTCGACGTCGAATGGCTCGCTAAGTTTGTCATCGCTGAGATGATTTCCTTCGGTCCGATTGCATACCCAATCCGCCAGCCAGTCATCGCATGGGACTTCGAGACACCATTGATGATGACCGTCCGTTCGCGCATCTCTGGCAAGGACGCGATCGAGATATGTGTCGCACCGTTATAGAGCAACTTTTCATAAATCTCATCACTGATGACGAGTAGATCATGCTTGATCGCAACATCTGCTACCATCTCGAGCTCTTCTTTCGAATAGACCATTCCTGTCGGATTCGATGGTGAATTCAAGACGAGTGCTTTCGTTTTTGGAGTAATGTGTTGCTCGAGCAATTCCCGTGTCACTTTGAAGCGAGACGATTCGTCCGTTTCTAAAATGACCGGTACACCGTCACTGAGTTTAATTTGCTCCGGGTAACTGACCCAGTATGGTGCTGGGACGATGACTTCATCGCCTGGATCAAGAATCGCTTGGAACAACGTCGAAAGTGCATGTTTTGCTCCTGAAGCGACCATGACTTCCGAACGTTCGTATGACATCCATAAGTCCCGGCGTGTTTTTTCGATGATCGCATCCTTCAAGGCAACCGTTCCGCCAGACGGCGTATACTTCGTATCGCCCGCTTCTGCTGCCTCGAATGCTGCTTGGATGATGAATTCCGGTGTATTGAAGTCGGGCTCTCCCGCACCTAAACCGATGATGTCTTGACCTTCTTCACGTAGTGCCTTGGCTTTCGCTGTGATGGCTAGCGTTGTAGATGGTGTCAATTGTCGTACGCGTTTCGATAACATGTCGCCCACTCCCTTTACTTGATTCGTAATCGTTTGATGAAAGAACCTTCTTGATACGTGTAATACGAATAATCATAGCCTGTCGTCGTCTTTGAAACGATCTCGATGACGGCACGATCCTCAAAGCCGTACTTAGCAGACACGATGTCTCCGAGTTCCGGATGATCCGCGATGACCGTTTTGATGGCAATACCATCAGCAACCGGTCGTGCCTCAATCGTTCCTTTTTTCGGAACGAACGCCCGTACCGCCTGTCCGTTCTGCTTCATCGTAAAAACGACATATTGACGTTTCCCGTTAAAGACAGACTCGAACCGGACGTCCGTCGGTTTGAGTTCTTTTTTCAGACGTGCCTCTGCTTGCTCGGCGACGCTCTGTTCCCGGTCTTTTGCCTCAGCAATCGTCACCTGATAAACGGCGGTGCCAAGCACAGTCAAAAGGATGAGTGCACTCAGCAGACCGAGCGTGATTTTCCACTTCATGTGCGGTAGATGGTGAAGACCATCTGCTCCTTGTCTTTTTCATCGAGAGCAAGACCGAACATTAAATCTTCCGTTTTCAGTGTCCGATTCAACAAGTCTACGATTTTATACGTATCCTCATGGCGGTTCACTTTGACGGTCGCAAGTGTTTCAATTTTTGAATCCATCTGTATGTCCTCCCTCATTTTTCTCTATCTATTATAATGCGATAGGGTTTATCTGAATAGACTCAATCGCCATCATTCAAGAACAATTCTAGTTCTGCCGTTAGTTCATCAAGTGGTTTTGATAAAACAGGCACTTTCGGCAGACTCGTAACGAACCGTTTTCCATAACGTGTCGTCTCGATCCGTCGATCGAGTACGAAGACGACACCTCGGTCGTTCGTCGTCCGGATCAAGCGACCAAATCCTTGCTTAAAGCGAATGATGGCTTGCGGTAAACTGTATTCGAAGAATGATGATTTCCCGAGTTTTTCGATCCGTTCCGAACGTGCCTGGACAATCGGTTGGTCCGGTGGTGCAAACGGAAGCCGGACGATGACGAGACAACTGAGGTCATCTCCTGGGATATCGACCCCTTCCCAAAAACTAGCTGTTCCGAACAAGATACAGGCGTCGAGTTGTTTGAATTGTTTCATCAGTCGTTGCCGTGAACCTTGCGTGACCCCTTGCGAGAGTAACGTAAACCGGTCAGGTAGTAACGGCTTCGTCGCTTCATGCGTCAGTCGAAGTAAATCGTTTGACGTAAATAAGACGAGCATCCGCCCTTCCGTCACCTCTGCGATTTGTAAGATGGCTTCTGCAATCGTCTCTGCGAATTCCGGCAATGGCACATCCTGTAGGAGCGGAAGATCCGTCGGAATCATCAATCGCACGTTATCGGCATATCCGAATGGTGACGGAACGACGAATCGACGTGTCTCAAACGCATCAAGTCCTAATCGGTTCTCAATGAATTGGAACTTGTTCGAGACGGTCAACGTCGCAGACGTCAGGATACACGTCCGTTTCGAAAAGACATCGCGACGTAGTCGCTCTGAAATATCGATTGGTTGTGTATACACGCGTGTCAGTTTTCGATTCTTAACGGACGTTTCGATCCAAGATACCGTATCGTCGTGCGGAGCAAGCATTGTCTCGAAGATGGCGAGCTCCGCTTCTTCGATTTGAGACGTGATCGCTTTTAAATCCGCGACGAGTGAACGCTCCCGATAACTCATCTGCTCACGGTGTTCGTGGAATAGTTTATGAATCGCACGGATTGCTTGACGCAAACGACGCAACACTAATTCAACCCGCTTGGCACTCTCTTGAACAGCACGCATCGAACGGTCGAGTCGCTTGAAGCGAATGCTGACCATCCCTTCCCGACGTGCTTTGCGGGAAGCCAGTTCGAGCCCGTACGCTTGAATGATCATCAACAGCCCGTCCGCCTCTTCGAGCAATGTCGTCAACGCCTCATCGACTGTCTCACTATGGGCTTCGACCATCTCGGCGATGTCCCATTCTTCCGACAGATCGAGCAAGCGGTGTAACAATTTTTTGTCGGACGAATATCCGAGTTGTCGGAACAGACGATCAAACGTATGTCCATCAAAGACGAGACCAAAGTGATGACTCGCGACTTCTTCGATCTGGTGCGCCTCATCAAGAATCAACGGACTTCCTTTCGGTAAGACCCCTGCCTCGAATTGAAGGTCACTAAACAACAAGGCGTGGTTCGTAACGATAATCGTCGCATCCTTTGCCTGGCGAATCGCGTGTTGGAAGAAGTCCCGGCTGTACCATGGGTCAAACCGTCCAAGCTGCGATTGGCTATCAGACTGGATCAACTGTTTGATGCCGATATTGCCTTGCGCAGCACCGCCTGGTAAGCTGACTTCTTCTAAATCTCCCGTTTCTGTTTCCGTCAACCAGACGAGCAGAATCGCTTTTGCGAGCGTGAAGTTATAGGCATCCTCTTGATCATTCAAGAAAAATTCGAATTTCCGTAAATCAATGTAGTTACTTCGTCCCTTAAGTAATGCAATCTGGACCGGTGCCTCGAACAGCTGACGCAAGAGCGGTAAATCACGCGCGAACAATTGCTCCTGCAATTGAATCGTGTGCGTACTGACAACGATCGGTACTTCATGTTCGAGTGCGTAATGCGCTGCAGGCACAAGATAACCGAGCGATTTTCCTGTTCCCGTCCCTGCTTCGACGAGCAACGGTGTTTCTTGATCGAGCGATTGATAGACATGACGCATCATCTCGAGCTGCCCACGTCGCTCTTCATATCCTTCGAATAGACGAGGGAACGTGACGGCATTCAATTCATCAACGAATGGTCCAAACGGTTCAAGGACGGGTGGATGTGCCAACCGCTCTATCGTCTGGCGTTTTTCAAAGCGATTTTTCGAAAACGATCGAATCGCTCATCCTCTTCGATACCGACTAAACGAATCGCATGGTCGATTTCCTCTTCGATGGCACTGAACAGGCGCGGTGATAAACGTCTTAAGTGCTTCAATGTCTCAAGCGGCAACGTATGTAGTCGTTTGAGTAGTTCAAGCAACAATTCAGCCGTCGCCGAAGCGTCACTCCCTGCCCGGTGCGCCTCTTGATGGGCAAGGTGTAATGACTCTGACAGATGCGACAGCGCGTGGCTTTCTGCTGTCGGAAGTAAGATTCGTGCGAGTTCGACCGTATCAATGACAGGACCTGTGTACGGCAAGTATCCTTCCTCTTCTAACGCATCGTTTAAGAAGTTTAAATCGAACTGCACATTATGTGCGACGAAGACACCACCATCGAGCAATGATAAGACACGCGGTGCGATGACATCGAATGTCTCGGCCTCTTTGACATCCTCATCTGTGATGCCCGTCAACTGGGAAATGAACGGAGGAATCGGTTGGGTCGGACGCACGAAGGCAGAAAATTGTTCTGTCAACTGCCCGTCTTCAATGACCGCCATGCCGATCTCAATCATCTCATCGCCAGCCTTTATGGAATGACCTGTCGTTTCCAGGTCGACTACGACGTACTTTTTCTTCAACACTGATCCTCCACCTTTTATCCATCCTCTCCATGATCGGACGGCATCTCATTCTTCATCTTAACAAAAAAAGAGACCCGCTGACATGATCGGGTCTCTAAAATTTCATAAGATCGTGTGGGCGATTTCTTGAGATAACATTTGTTTGATGTCGTTCTGCTCATTTAGAACAGCCACTTTTGGGACATGTGTCGCGATTTCTTCCGTCGACAATTGCGCATACGCCATGATGATGACCTCATCCCCGACTTGGAAATGACGTGCTGCCGCACCGTTTAAACAGATGACACCTGAACCGCGCGCACCTTTGATCGCATACGTTTCAATCCGCGCACCGTTCTGGTTGTTCGTCACTTGGACTTTTTCATTTTCAAGAATTCCGACAGCATCGAGTAAATCTTCATCAATCGTAATCGAACCAACATAGTGTAAGTTTGCCTCGGTGACCCGGGCCTTGTGTAGTTTAGCGTGCATGAATGTGCGTAACATCGTCATGCTCCTCTCGTATATAGTAAATTATCGATCAAGCGTGCCGATGCGAACTGCACGGCGACAGCTAAGAGAATCGTAGTCGTTTGTTCAGTGACAGGTCGTAGTGATGGATAGTCGACAGCTTCGACGTAATCGATCGTGGTCCCCTCGAATTGAAGTGCTTCGCGAGTCTGCTCGAGAACCGTTTCAACCGGCACCCCTTGATCGAGTGCTTGTTTCGCTTGTTGTAACGCCTGCTGGATTCCCGGTGCTTGCGCACGTTCTGTTTCCGATAGATAGACATTACGCGACGATTTCGCTAGACCATCTGCTTCGCGAATGATTGGGCAACGGACAATCTCAACCGGAACAAAGTAATCAGCGACATACGCTTCGATCAATGCGAGCTGTTGTGCATCCTTCAGACCGAAATACGCACGGGTTGGACGGACGACGTTCAACAGTTTACTGACGACCGTCAAGACACCGTCAAAATGCCCTGGTCGTGATGCTCCGCATAAGACATCATCACCGGAGCGGACCGTAACACGGGCCATATCCAGCGGATACATTGTCTCGTTCGTCGGATAGAACAGATAATCGACTCCTTCTGCCTCCGCGATTTTCTGATCCCGTTCTGCGTCTCGTGGATAACGATCCAAATCTTCGTTTGGTCCGAATTGTGTCGGGTTGACGAAAATACTCAAGACGACGACATCATTTTCTTGTCGTGCTTGTTTGAGCAAGGAAGCATGCCCTTCATGCAAGAATCCCATCGTCGGTACAAAACCGATTGAACCGGCTCCCGCTAAATGTTCGCGTAACGTCTGGACGTCCTCGATAATCTTCATTCCTTGTTCCCTCCATAAAGCGCACCAATCAGTTCTTCGTCCATCTGGAACGAATGTGCTAGTTCAGGGAAGGCACCGGCTTTGACGTCTTTGACGTAAGCTGCGATTGCTTCCGTTCCTGAAGTATTCCAGTCCGTGTACGCTTTAACAAACTTCGGTAAACGACCGACGCCATACGTCAAGATGTCATGATAGACAAGTACTTGACCGGCGACTTCTGCGCCGGCACCGATTCCGATGACGGGAATCGAGAGGAGCTCTTGAATCCGTTTCGCGAGCGGATGCGGCACACACTCGAGCACGAGCATCTTCGCTCCGGCACGCTCTGCTTCCAAACTGTCTGCAATCAGTTGTTCGGCTGCTTCTAGTGATTTCCCCTGGACCTTGAATCCTTCAAGAACGCCAACGGATTGTGGTGTTAATCCGAGATGCGCGACGCAAGGCATCCCAGCATCCGTCAAACGACGAATCGTCTTTAAGATTTCCCCTGCCCCTTCTAGTTTCAAGGCATCTGCCTGTGATTCTTGGAAGATGCGGGCTGCTGATTCAAGCGTGCGATCAAATGAACCATGATAGCTTGCGAACGGCATATCGACGATCATGAACGTCTGTGGTGCGCCGCGGCGAACGGCACGCGCATGATGAACCATGTCGTCGACCGTGACGGCAATCGTTGAATCATAGCCGAGGATGACGTTCCCGAGGGAATCGCCGACGAGCAACATATCAACCCCTGCTGCCTCCGATAGTTTTGCTGAAGGATAATCATACGCCGTCAACATGACAAGCTTCTCTCCAGCTTGTTGTTTTTTCAATAATGGACCCATTGTGTGCATTGTGTTCTCTCCTTACGTGTGTAGGGAGGACAAAAGGAAAACGCCTTCTTCTCCAAAATAAATGCATGCGGAAAAGAAGGCGGAATAATTGAATATCGTCCTTCTGTCCCTGTCCGTTAAGATCAAGGCAGTTGAAACAGCTAAAACTGGCACCTGTCAATTCGGTATGGTTCCGATGAGCGGATACCATCCGTGGCTTTATTATACATGACGGGAAAAGCTCTCTGCAAACCGTCTGATTCAAACCCTTATTCTTTTTACCAGTAAATCAGCTCTGCTGAATGGAAACGGGTCTCACCTGTTTCCGTCTTAATCCGAATCGTACCCGTCTCGTCAATACCGAGCAATGTTCCGGAAGCGGTCGCCTGACGTGTCCGTAGTGTCACTTGTTCATGTAAGCGGTCAGCGAGTGTTTCCCACTCGGAGACGAAAGATCCGAACCCTAGCTCGAGCCACTGCGTGTATAGTCGTTCAAATCGATTCAAAAACGTCGCGACGACTTCCGCACGTCGGAAAGTTCTTCCTGATTCTCGGACAAGCGAGGTAGCACGATCTTTGATGCCTTCGGGAAACTGTTCGTGATGGACATTGATGCCGATGCCGATGATGACCGAACTAATCCGGTCCGCCTCGGTCTGCATTTCCGTCAAGATGCCTGCTACCTTACGACCGTTAATCAAGATGTCGTTCGGCCATTTAATCGTAACCGGAACATCGAATGTCCGGAGAGACTGTGCAAGTGCAATACCTGCTACAAGTGTTAATTGACCTGCTTGATGCATCGGTACATCTGGTCGGACGAGTAGACTCATCGCGATGCCTTCATTTTTCGCCTCATGCCACGTTCTCCCTAGCTGTCCGCGTCCATTCGTTTGGTGATCGCATACGACGAGTGTTCCTTCTGGCGCATGCTGTTGCGCTTGTTCATGTGCAATCCGTTGCGTTGTATCCAGTTCTTCGAAATGAAGGAGGTGGCGACCAAGACACGCTGTCGTTAACCATTGTTCAATGGCAATCGGCGTTAGCAAATCGCCTTCATCGACTAATTGATAACCTTGTTTTTTATTTGAGATGATCTGGTATCCTTCTTCTTTTAAAATTTGCATATGCTTCCAAATGGCGGTACGTGAAATATTTAACGTCTCTGCTAATTCTTGTCCGGAATACCACGTCCGCTTACGAAGTGCGATCAAGATTTGTTCTCGGACTGAGTGCGCCATCGCTCTACCTCCTCCATTAATGCCGTTCGGTCGTTTGGACAAGATCGCATGACGACGCTATTCTCCAAGTGCAAGAGCGCTTCCTTGATCTGTTGCTTTTGAAGACCGAGGCGGATCATATCTTTTCCGTCGACAGCGAGCTCTTTGCGACCACGAATCGGTAAATCCGAACGATCCGGATAATGCTTTCCCGTCATTTCCCGAAGAGTCGTCAGTTCTGAGTCCGACAATTGATAACGATCCCAGTCCTGTAACGGTCGATGCAACAGGGGTGCCAAACGCGTAGCGAGCTGGACTTGATGTTTCGATCGTTTCCAGCGCGTCAATTGGTCTCGCGCAAGACCCGCATCGAGCACGAGTGTCCAGACGGCATCTTTTGAAACACCCCGAAGCGACTGCTGCGCAAGTCCTTTGACGATTTCTGAAGTCATGCCGGGTAAATAGCGTTCGATGCCAGTGCGTAGCATCGCCTGTAACGCCCGCTGTTTTCCCGGACCAAGTAAGAGCTTCTCGAACTCGATCGCGATCCGCTCAATCGCAACGGCCGCTAAATGTGGGGCAAGTTCCGTAATTGCTTGTTCCGTCGCCTCGTCAAGCGAGAAGTCCAGTTGACTCATGAAGCGGAACGCCCGCATCATCCGAAGCGCATCTTCATTAAAACGTTCGGTCGGTTTGCCGACCGTCCGGATGATCCGCTCTTCGATGTCACGCGCTCCTCCGAATAGATCGACGCGACCCGTTGGTCTGAGTGCCATCGCGTTGATTGTAAAGTCGCGCCGGGTCAAATCCTCTTCCAAACTGACACCAAGCGTCACCGCATCCGGTCGCCGGCGATCGCTATACGTTGCTTCCGAGCGGAACGTCGTGATCTCGTACGGCACGTGGTTGAGTAAGACCGTTACGGTTCCATGCTCAAGTCCTGTCGGAATGACGACAGGGAATAAGTCGATGATTTGTTCCGGTAACATCGAGCTCGCTAAATCATAGTCTCCAGGTGTCCGGTCGAGCAACATATCACGAACGGCACCACCGACGATATAGGCTTCACCGCCCGCTTGCTCGATTGTTTTAATGATGTGATGTGCACCTTCAAGCAAGTTCATGACGCGCACACACCCGTTCATAGACTTGTTCATAACGGCGGACGATCTCGTTCGAATCAAAACGACGACGCGTATCGCGAATGCCCTCTTCTGCCATTCGCTCCCGTAACATCGAATCATCTGCGAGTTCACCGATTCGTGCCGCAGCTACTTTGACGTCGTAGGTTGGAACGATATACCCGGTTACGCCGTCTTGTATGACTTCCGGTAAGCCACCTGCTGTCGAGACAACACTCGGGACTCCAATTGCCATCGCCTCAAGGACGACGAGTCCGAATGCTTCTTTTTCCGACAACAGAACATGAATATCACTGATGGCGAGCAACTGCGCGACGTGTTCCTGTTTACCAGCAAAGATCACTTTGTCGTAAATGCCGAGTTCCTTTGCGCGACGTCTCGTTTGTCCCATCTCTGGACCATCCCCGACAAGTAAGAGACGCATCTTCCGATCTTTCGCTGCAATGGCGAACGCTGCAAGCGTATCATCAATTCGTTTGACCGGTCGGAAGTTCGAGATATGAATGACGACGACTTCGTCCGCTTCGATGCCGTAATGCCGCTTCAAGCGTTCATCCCGCATCGGATAATAGACACTCTCATCAATCGAGTTCGCAATGACATCGATGTCGTAGTGTGCGTTGAGCGTCGCATTCGTCTCAAGCGCTAGACTCTCTGAGACGGCCGTGACCGCGTCTGATCGTTCGATACCGTAACGAATTGCCGGTTGCATCTCTAAGTCTTGCCCGATGACGGTGATGTCCGTTCCGTGTAACGTCGTCACGACGGCGACACCTTTTTTCTTTGCCATGTTTCGTCCGAGATCTGCACAGACCGCGTGCGGAACGGCGTAATGGGCATGGATGACATCAAGATCAAATAAATCAATGATTTCTGCGACTTTTGACGCCAACGTAATGTCGTATGGTGGATATTTAAAGACGGAGTACTGGTTGACTTCAACCAAGTGTACCGTGATGTTTGGACGATATTCTGTCAGCCGAAACGGCATGCTGGATGTAATGAAGTGAACGTCATGTCCACGATCTGCTAGTTTCATACCAAGTTCCGTTGCGACGACCCCACTCCCGCCGACGGAAGGATAACAAAGAATCCCAATTGCTTTTTTCATGATAAGACCACACTCTCTTTATGACTTCTATTCGTCTCTATTCTAAGCAATATCGATCGGAATGACCATACTGATCACTTTTCGACTGATTTTCATAGGAAAAGCTAGTCTTTTTCCGACCGTGCCGTTACCCTAGAGAAAGAGTCTTGATTTGAAAGGAGCATACGGAAATGGCACCTCCATTCCAATTTCCGATTCGGATCCAGAACATTTTCTGGATTTTGGTCGGGTCATTCATCTTTGCTTTTGGTATTTATCATTTTAACGTTCAAAACGAGTTAGCAGAAGGCGGTTTTACTGGGATTACCTTAATCTTAAAAGGACTGTTCGGATGGTCTCCATCGATCACGAACTTAGTGTTGAATGTCCCACTTTTTTTCGTCAGTTATAAGATTCTTGGTCGAACGACCTTCGTCTACACGTTGATCGGTACATTCAGTTTTTCCTTCTGGTATGGATTGATTGCCAAATATTCACCTCTTGTCATCGACCTGCGCGACGATATGGTGCTTGCCGCGCTCTTTGCAGGTGTATTCATCGGCGTGGGTCTTGGTATCATTTTCAACAACGGCGGTACGACAGGTGGCGTCGATATCATCGCGCGTTTGACGAAACGCTACTTCGGTTGGTCGATCGGTCGAACATTCTTAATCTTTGATTTCTTCGTCATCGTCGCATCCTTGACGTATCTCGATTACAAACAAGCGATGTATACGTTACTTGCCGTCTACGTCGGCGCCCGTGTCATCGATTGGATGCAAGAGGGCACTTATGCTGGTAAAGCAGCGATGATCATCAGTGATCACCGGACGGAGATTGCAGACGGCATTCATGCGACAATGAATCGTGGCACGACCCGTCTGATCGCAAAAGGCGGTTACTCCGGACGAGATCTCGAAGTATTGTACGTCGTCGTCGCTCGTAATGAAATCAATCGCTTGAAGACACTTGTAAAAAGTGTCGATCAACATGCTTTCATTACCTTACATGACGTTTATGAAGTAACGGGAGAAGGCTTCACGTTCGACGAAAACCGGGTCCCAATCAAAGAAACGTAAAAAAACACGGATCGCTCACTTGAGCAATCCGTGTTTTTCTGTTTAATCATCACTTGATGGGTTGAAGACGAGCAGTGCAAGACGAAGAAACTCGGCGACGGCAACGAGTGTTGCTGCGACGTACGTCCAAGCCGCTGCGTTCAAGACACGACGTGAACCACGTTCTTCTTCGGCATCAATGATACCATGCTCCGTCAACTGCGCCATCGCTCGATTCGAGGCATCAAACTCAACTGGTAACGTGACGAGTTGGAAGATGACGGCACCAAGCATCAAGACGACACCCAGCATCGCAAGACCACTGAAACCGGCAAATAGACCAATCAACAACAGTGGGAACGATAAGTTCGACGTAATCGACGCGACAGGTGCGATCCGGTGACGGACACGCATCATATTGTAATCCGTCGCATCTTGAATGACGTGACCGATTTCGTGTGCTGCAATCGAAACGGCTGAGACCGTCGAACCGTAATAGACGTCTTCCGACAAACGAACGACTTTGTTCGTCGGGTCATAATGGTCGGACATCGTTCCACCAATCGGCTCGAGACGGACGTTCGTGATCCCGTTCTGCTTCATGATGAAGTCGGCGACCTGCGCTCCCGTCACCCCACTCTGAATCGGAACATCTTGATATTTTTTATAGGTGCTCCGCACCCGCATCTGAGCCCAAATCGGGACGATGATGATGATCGCGAGATAGATCAAATAGTTTGCCACGAGACATCGTTCCTTTCTTTTTTTGATTATAGGTCTATTTTATGTTCAAGTGATCTTATTGTCAATTGAATCGCGTGCGACAAGCAGATATCCCATCAAAAGACATAATCCGGTCAACCAGAAGGAGCCGTATCCGATCCACTGAATGTGCTCCGCAAGCGCCGGATAGCGCGGCCATTGTCCGAGGACGTAATCGACGACATCGTTGTGGATGACCCAGATGGCGACGAGGACGAGCTCCTTGACGCGAAACGTCATCAGCGGACTGTATAACAATGCCTGGAACGCCATCGCTCCGTGCGACACCATCAACATCAGTGCCATCGCCGTTAAGGTCGCATTCTCCATTCCGAGTTGATTCAACATCAACGCATTCATGACGACTGCCCAGACGCCATATTTAATCAATGTCACGAACGCGAGCGCTTCAAACAGTCGGGAACGTCGTCCAAAGATCCAGAGAATGACGATGATCGTAAAGAAGAGAGAGGCGGTCGGGCTATCCGGAATGAACGGATAGTAATACCACTTCGATGTCGCAAGTTGCGGTTCATACCAGATGTAGCCGTAGATCGTTCCTGCTAAGTTGATCAATCCGACGATCCAGAGTACTGCTTTATGGCGGAGTAATGTCAAAATACCTTGCAATCGTTTCACCTCATCATCGACAAAAGCCGGAGGATTGCTCCCCCGGCTTTTGGCTTATTTATTGTTTTCGCCGCCTTCACCGTATGAAGCGATGAATTTCGCGAGTTCTTTACGATCCGCATCTGATCCTTTGTACTGACCAGCAGGCATCGAACCGATACCTTTATCTGCGATTTCATAAATCTCTTCTTCTGTCTTCTTCGTACCAACGAGTGCCGGAGCTGCTGCTCCACCCTCGAGGTTTTTACCGTGACAGTTGACACATGACTGGTTCGAATAAATTTCGTATCCTTTTGCCGATGTATCAATTTTTGGTCCTTCGTTCATCGTCAACTCACCTTGTTTATGGATTGTATCCCAGTGAGTCGTTTGAACAGATTCCCATGTCAAGAAGACGATCGAGACGACTGCGAGGAGCATCATGCTGACTGCGATCGGACGTTTCGCAGGACGACGTTCAAGACCTTGGTCGAGCCATGGCGCGACGAGAAGTGCTGTGAACGCAAGACCTGGAAGGATGACCGTACCCATCAAGATGTATGGACCTGCAGCGAATTGATATTTCAAGAGCTGATAGAGGAATAGGAAGTACCAGTCCGGAAGTGGAATGTACGACGTATTCGTCGGATCGGCAATGTTTTGAAGTGGTGCTGCTTCTACGATTGTCAGTGTCATGAAGCCGATCAAGAAGACCGCTCCAACCATCCATTCGCGAAGTAAGAAGTTTGGCCAGAACGCTTCCGTTCGACCTGGATATTCCGAGTAGTCTTTCGACTTGTTCGGCATCCGGTTGTTGATCGACACCCGTGAATCGGTGACGAATTTCATTCCTTTACCACGATGCATCGTGTTCTCCCCCTTTTTTGTTGTCTAGATGATAGTCGGTTTAAAGTGGTCCAGAGATCCCTTGTTTACGGATCATCATGAAGTGGGCCCCGAGCAAGACGAACAATGCTGCAGGAAGGAAGAAGACGTGAATCGCAAAGAATCGAGCGATTGTACTTGCGCCGACGATTTCTCCACCCGCAAGGAGGGTCTTCGCGATACCACCGATGACCGGAATACTTTCAGCAATCTGAATCGTAACTTTTGTCGCGAACAACGCTTTCATGTCCCAAGGCAATAGGTATCCTGTCAGACCGAGAGCTAAGACGACGAAGAACAAGAGAACTCCGACGACCCAGTTCAATTCACGTGGTTTTTTGTATGAACCAGTGAAGAAGACACGTAATGTATGTAGGAACAACATTACGATAACGACCGACGCACCCCAGTGGTGCATACCACGAACGATTTGTCCGTGTGCGACTTCATTTTGAAGATAGTAGACGGACGCGTGTGCGTTGATGATGTCCGGTACATAATACATCGTCAAGAACATCCCCGAAAGAATCTGGATGACGATCGTAAAGAACGTCAATCCGCCAAAACAATAAACGAAAGCTGAAAAGTTATGTGCCGGGTTGACGTGCTCCGGTACTTCATGGTCGGCGATATCTCGCCAGAGCGGCGTAATGTCAACGCGCTCATCGATCCAATCATAGATTTTTTGCATCATCGCTTACGCACCTCTTTCGACTGGTTTACCAAGGTAGAGGAAACCATCTTTCTGCTGCATTTCATAACCATCGAGTGGTTTCGTCGGAGGCGTTCCTGGAACGTTGACGCCATCCTTCGTGTACCGACCGAAGTGACATGGGCAATAGAATTGCTCCGGGTGCGTCGGATCTGAACCGAAGCTGACTTGGCAACCTAAGTGTTTACAAATTGGTGAGAGGGCTAGAATTTCTCCCTTATCATCTTTGAACACCCAAGCTGACAACGTTTCTTCGAACTCATACCATGCATCTTGCGTTTGTTTCTTGAAGTCGACCCGTTTTGGTTCTGTCGTGATATCCGACAACTTCATTACTTTTACTTTATCGCCTGCTCCTGATTTCTTCAGGACTGGATCAACTGCGAAGTTGACCATCGGCATGACCATCGTCGCCGCCATGAAACCGCCGACGCCTGTCAATGTATACGTCAAGAACTGACGACGTGTTACGTTAGACCCGTTTTGAGCCATCTCGATCCCCCCTTGTGATGTACGCTGTGCCCCAAGACGACAGTACTTCACACAAATTTCTCACATGGTAATAGTATCTTAATAAAATCATTGCGTCAACCGCTTCATAGCGCGGTCCAACGGTTTCCTAACTGTTCGAGAACTTGTCCAACAAAATTCCCGACCATCTGACCTTGTTGGTCACGACTCATCGTCTCAAGAGCTAGACGTGGCACGTAGATAATCTCTTCAGCAGCAGTCTCCTTCCACCTTAAATCAGCGGTGATGAAGGTGATGAAACGGAATTGCCCGGAAGCAGCCGCTTGACGCCATCCTTCCAACTGTTCGATCGACGGTGCATCGATGTAGGTCAGAGCAGGAACGAGCAACGCCCGTCCGGATAGCTGGCGTTCAACTTCGGACGCCACCGTCAATGTCATGTCTGCGCATTCCGCGTAAGCATGCATCGCCTCATCGAAACCGACCGGAAGCAAAGGCACGATCAGCGTATCGATGTACGCTTGCTCGCTTCGTGTCCGCTGTACGTCGGATGGTTTGAAACGCAAGTCATTTCCCCCTTTCTTCGTACTTACAATTCGTCACATTTAATGTATCATATCCGCATTTCCTCCTACTCTCTTAATGTGAACGTTTTATGAAATTCCACTCTATTTTTCTTCATATTTTGCACAAATCTTCACATACGAAAGGACCCTATCGCCTGCACTGGGCAATAGAGTCCTTCTGTTAAGGAAGTTGACTTCGAACGAGCCGTAACTGTTCGGAAAGGGAGTGGAACCGATGTTGATCGCGTGCATCTAGCGCTTCATCAATCAAGCGGACTAACCGTTCTTCTTCCTGCCGATTGACCGTGACCGCGATGAAATGTGTCGCTTCATCCGCTAAACGCGGTTCAACAGCAACTTCTGGGCGAAACGGATTTTCTTCTAGTAAAGACAAATACTCGTCATCCATCATCATACCTTGGAAGTTCAACTCGATATAGATATCTTCCGAGGTCAGGCGGATGTCATGATACGCTTTTTCTGGATCTAACGTCGTGACATCCCCTTTTTTGAAGAGAAACGGTTCTGCATCGAATCCGTATGTCGTCATGATGATTGCCTTCGGTGCGAAGGTCGCATTTTGGACGAAGTGTACTTGCTCGAGTTTTGCCTCATTACGCAGCCAATAATCGATGATCCATTTCGCTTCCCGTCGCTTTAACGTGTAATAGGTCAAGATGCGGCGTAAGAATCGCTGCTTTCTCTCTATCATCTCAATCCTACTCCCTTCTCCCGTGAAGTCATCCATCCATTCGTTCAACATAGTCGACGAGTTCGTTATCTTCTGGTGTCAACTGGGCAGCGCGACGGAGGAGACGTTGCCCCTCTTCACGCCGTCCTTCCTCGACGAGTGCAAATCCATACTCTTTCAAGAAGAGCGCATCTTCCGTGAATGCACCTTCGACTATCGCATAATTCTCCATCGCTTGTGTGTATTCCTCTAAGGCATACAAAGCGCGTGCCCGGTACCATGTCAGAATCGGAGCCGTGACGTGTTCTTCGATGGCAGAGATCGTCTCGATCATCGCTTCGTGGTCCTCGTCTTCAGCTAGTAACGAAAGCAAACGTTCCGCTGCGACGATTGATTCCGGATTCAAGGCAAGTGCTTCACGCAACGCTTGGACGCTTCCTGCGCGATCACCGAGTTTTAGAAGGAACAAGGCTTCCATCGTCCGCAACTCATCATTATAATCGTCGCGCTCCATTCCTTGTTTGATGACGTTCAGCGCTTCTTTCGTCAAACCAAGTTCGGCTTGGCTTTCCGCATATGGTACGTACGCCGACGTATAGTCTGGATCCTGTGCAATCAATTGCTGGAATGTCTCGACCGCTTTTTGATGTTGACCAACACGGTGAGCCGTCATCGCAAGACCAAACAGCGTATGCAGGTCGGAGCGTTCTGCGACAGCACGTTCGTACAGTGGAATCGCATCTTCAAATTGTCCTGTCATCGCGAGCGATTCCGCATAAAGGGCATCGAGAGGCAATTCAGCACGTAACTCTGGACGCTCCGCAATTTCAGCGAATAACGGTACCGCCTGATCAAACGCGCCGAGCGTCATGTAGAGCTCAGCCAAACCGTATGCAAGTAACGGTTCGTCCGGCGCAAGATTACGTGCTTCCTTCAGCTTCGCTAACGCTACTTCGTCAAGACCTTGCGACTGATAAAGGTCCGCAAGTAAAACAAGAGACCGGGGACCATATTCCATGTCCGACGTATCAACCTGCTCGAGGACCGAGATCGCTTCTTCTTCGCGATCCAAATCGATATAACATTCTGCAAGTAACAAGGCAACTCCCGCGTTACCCGCATATTCAACGTAAAGTGGTGCCAAGAGATCGACCGCCCGGTCAGACAATCCGAGTTCGATATAGAGATCGGCAACGGCGAGGCGGTCCTCATCCGTCCCTGTCTTTTCGAGTTTTTCTAATGCTGCTAACGCTTCTGAGGTGTGACCATGTTCTAATTCTTCGATGATGCCATTCAATAGTTGTTCATTCAAGGCAAACGCCCCACTTTCTGTCATCCGCCTATTGCTTACTCAGATTGGTCGGATTGAAGTTTCTTTAAATCATCATAGAACGTTGGATAGCTGACTTCAACTACTTCGCGTCCATGAACCATAATTTCCGGATTGATCGTCGCTGCGATCGTTAACATCATCGCGAGCCGGTGATCACCTGCACTGTCGACTTCCGCTGCTTGCAAAGATGTCGGTCCTTCGATGATCATGCCGTCATCCGTCGCCTCGATGTTCGCCCCAAGACGCTGTAATGCCGTCACGACCGTCTCGATCCGGTCCGTTTCCTTGACACGAAGCTCTTCCGCATCGCGAATGATCGTTCGTCCTTCCGCTTGCGTCGCAAGTAAAGCGAGTAACGGGATCTCATCAATCAAGGATGGAATCTGATCCCCTTCGACGGTGATTGCTTGTAACGATGTCGTCTCGACGGTCACATCTGCCGTCTCCTCTCCACCGTCTTCTGAGCGATGATTGATTTCGACACTTGCACCCATCTGTCGTAACGTCTGTAAAAAACCGATCCGTGTCGGATTCATCAAGACGTGGGTCGTCGTGATGCGACTATCCTGACCGATTGCTGCTGCCGTCCACCAAAACGCTGCTGACGATGGATCCCCTGGAATGTCCAGTGACGTCGCGTGTAAGCGTACAGGACCCTGTACACGAATGTGCCGACCATCCTCGCGTTCATCGATTGTTACGTCAACGCCGAACTGTGGCAGCATCCGTTCTGTATGATCGCGTGACAGGACCGGCTCAATGACAGTCGTCTCACCCGTCGCATGCAGACCTGCGAGCAACATGGCACTTTTCACTTGCGCACTTGCAACTGGCAATGTATACGTCGTTCCGACAAGCGGCGTTCCTGTGATATGAAGTGGTGCCGTCTCACCTGTGATGTTCGCTCCAAATAAGGCAAGCGGTTCCGTGATCCGTTTCATCGGACGTCTTCGCAAGGAAGCATCGCCATCGAGCGCATAAGCCGCTTGACCGCCTGCTAGGATACCGCTCAAGAGACGAATCGTCGTCCCCGAGTTTCCGCAATCGATCGTCGCTTCTTGGAACGTATCCGTTCCGGTGATCCGAATTTCCTCTGGTGTTCGATCGATCTGCGCACCAAGCGCCTGCATCGCTTCTAGTGAAGCGAGACAATCAGCTCCTTCAAGCGCATTTCCGACACGTGTTGTTCCCTCGGCAATTCCACCGAACAGGAAAGCACGGTGCGTCATTGATTTATCGCCTGGTACTTGTACAGTTCCTCTTAAGCCCATTCTAAACACCTCACTGTTTGATTGAATGCTTGGCGCAATCGTTCTTCGCTCATCGCTTCTAAAATGAAGCGTCCTTCTTTTTCAAGGACGAATCGAATCGTTGCTTGGTGGTTCTTCTTGTCGCGACGCATCAGTTCGAGATAGGTCTCAAACGATTGTCGATCTGGCAATTCCGTTCCGAGACGGTGGAGCAATTGCCCGAGCTGCTTCGCCTGTCCGTCATTTCCTTCCAAGAACTTGACGAAGACGAGTCCGATCCCTACGGCCTCGCCATGCGACAGACCCAGACTCGCATATTCAACGGCATGACCGAATGTATGTCCATAATTCAAGAAGGCACGCATCCCTTGCTCCGTCTCATCTTGTTCGACGATATCCCGTTTCACATTAATCCCTCGTGCGAGCCAGTCTTCTAAATCGAGTCCTTTAACAGTATCCAGCGAAACATTGAGTAACGAATCCGCAAATGATGGTCGCGAAAGGAACCCATGCTTGACTAACTCAAAGAAGCCACTTCTCCATTCCCGGTCTGGTAATGTCTGAAGGAGCGTTAAATCATACACGACACCACTCGGCTGATAAAATGCACCGACTAAGTTTTTACCAAGGGAGAGGTTGAGACCAACCTTTCCACCAACACTTGAATCATGCGCTAACAGTGTCGTCGGAATTTGAATGAACGGGATGCCGCGCAAAAAGGTTGCCGCGACGAATCCCGCTAAATCCCCAATCATACCACCACCGAACGCAAGGATAAGGCTACGGCGTGTCATCCCATACCGAATTCCTTCTTCAAGTAGAGCGCCGTATACGGCAAGCGACTTACTGTTCTCCCCAGGCGCAACGGTGCTGATGTGAACATCGATCGATGGTGATACATCCGCTAACGCAGCCTGCAATCGATTCATTTGCAAATGATGTACCGTTTCATCCGTGATGACCCAGATGCGGTCCGCCTTGTTTAGCGCTGAAAGATGCGATAACCGGGCTAATGCCCCATTTCCGACAAATACGGGATATGACGTTTTCAACCGGATATCAAATTCGATCAAAACGTCCGAACCTCCTCTTTATAAGCAGCGACGGCAGCCTGAAGACGATCGAGTGTCGATGTCCCGAACATTTCAAGGATAGCAACCGCAATCTCAAACGCGACGACGGCTTCTAGGACAACCGATGCGGCTGGAACGGCACAGGCATCACTTCGCTCGATTTGAGCCGTGAATGCTTCCTTCGTCTCGATATCGACTGATTGCAGTGGACGATAGAGTGTCGGAATCGGCTTCATCGCGATTTGGACGCGAATCGGCATGCCTGTCGACATCCCACCTTCGATTCCACCTAGATGATTCGTCCGCCGATGATATCCGGATGCATCATGAACGATTTCATCTTGGACGGTACTTCCCTTGCGACGACCAAGTTCATACCCGTCACCAAAACCGACTGATTTCATCGCGTTGACACTGATGACAGCTTGTGCAATCCGGCTGTCGAGCTTTAGATCGTTTTGGGTGAAGGACCCGACGCCAGGCATCATGCCCGTCACGACGACTTCGATTTCACCGCCGAGTGTATCCCCTTCTTTTTTAGCCGCATCGATTTCCTCCATCATCCGTTGTCCAGCCATCTCATCTGCACAACGAACGGGTGAAGCATCAATCGTTTCCTGATGTTCGACGGGATCCTTCCACGGTGCATCGATTCCACCAATCGACCGTACGTGCGAGAACACTTCAATTCCGAGTTCATTCAGTAATTGTTTAGCGAAGGCACCGACCGCTACACGTGCTGCTGTCTCACGAGCGGAAGAACGTTCTAGCACATCGCGTAAGTCGCGATGACCGTACTTCAATCCACCAACGAGATCCGCATGTCCGGGACGTGGACGCGTCAACGTTCGCGGGCGCTCCAACTGTTCTTCGAGCGGTTCTGCTTGCATGACTTGTGTCCAGTGCGTATGATCCTTATTCTCGATGAACAAACTGATCGGTGATCCCGTCGTGTACCCGTGACGAATCCCGCCACGTGCATCGATTTGATCTTGTTCGATTTGCATCCGTCGTCCGCGTCCGTATCCCCCTTGGCGACGTGTCATTTCACGCTGGATGGCTTCAAAATCAATCGTGAGTCCTGCCGGCATCCCATCGATGATGACGGTCAACCCTTTTCCGTGTGATTCTCCTGCTGTCATGTAACGCATTCGCTTCATCCCTTCCTGTTCAACCGATTTTTTCGTAAAAGAAGCTCTGTTTCATCTTTAATCCAAACCGTTCGGGTTGGAAAATTTGTTCCGTTCCACCAACGAATAGGATTCCGCCTGGCTTTAAGGCCTCGACGAACGAACGATAGACGTGTGCTTTTGCTTCTTCTGTAAAATAAATTAGTACGTTGCGGCAGATGATTAAATCAAACCCCGTATCGTACCGGTCTCCTAACAGATTATGTTTACTGAAACGAACGAGTCGTTTGATTTCCGGAACGACTTCGAACGTTTGCTCTTGCTCGATGAAGTATTGCTTTTTACGCGCTTCGACGACTTCATTCAATGCAGAAGCTCCGTATCGACCAAGCTTGGCTTTTTCAAGGACGAGTTCATCCAAATCTGTTGCTTGAATCGTAAAGGCGGACGGATCGAGCCGTTCACTTAAAATCATCGCGAGGGAGTACGGTTCTTCTCCGGTCGAACAAGCTGCGCTCCACGTCCGGATTCGTCCATGTGCTCGCGACTCTAGGATCGGTAAGATATCTTGTTCCAATTGTTGCCAACGAATCGGATTACGGAAAAATTCACTGACATTGATCGTCATCCGATCTAAAAATTCGTCGTATAACGATGTGTCCTTATCCATTGCCTGCATATAAGAAGCAAATGTACTGTATCCTTTTTTATCACGTAACGCCGTCAATCGCCGTTTCATCTGTGCTTCTTTATACTGACCGAGATCAATCCCTGATTTGGTCTTGAATCGTTGAATAAAAAGTTCATAATCTTGCAATTGGCACACCTCACTCACTCTCGATATCGAATGGTCATCTCCATGACCGGTTCAACTTATTTTCTATAGTAGCATAAAGCTATAGGCATTCCAAAAAGCAATTAGACAATTGGGTCATTCCGTTTTACAAGAACACGACAAAAGGGATTCGATCAAATCGAATCCCCTCCCCGTTGTCTTTCCATTCATTTATTACGCGTTGACTGGCTGTCCTTGAAACCAGAGGGAAAGCTCACGCTCCGCACTCTCGACACTATCTGAACCATGGATGACGTTTTCACTCATCGTGTTCGCGAAATCACCACGAATCGTTCCAGGTGCTGCTTCAAGTGGTTTTGTTTTCCCGATCATCAAACGAGAAACAGCGACGACGTCTGCACCCTCGACACGAAGTGCAACGACAGGACCCGATGTGAGGAAAGTGACCAACTCTCCAAAGAACGGTTTTTCCGCATGCTCTTCGTAATGTGCTTTTGCGAGCTCTTCTGTGACGTTCATCATTTTCATTTCACGAATGATGAATCCTTTGCGTTCGATCCGTCCAATGATTTCCCCAATCAATCCACGTTCTACGCCATCCGGTTTGACCATCAAAAATGTCTGTTCCATCTCTAGTTCCCCCTATGAAATGCTTTTAGAAAAGCGCTTACATAGTCAGTTTACTGGCTTTTGAGAAGAACAGCAAGAAATTTTTGACAATCTTCATCCTTTTCGTTTTCCAACGTAGCGTGCGACTTCTTCAAGTGAACGCTTAGCTGAGGATTTAGGTAAGGGTTCAAGACGTTTGATGGCACGGTGGATATAATGATCGACTGTTTGTTGCGTTCGTTCAAGAGCTCCTGAAGTTTGAAGAAACGATAATAAGGGTGCGACTTCTTCATGTGTTGGCATACTCTCAATTTTTGAAAGACGTTCATAAAAGACAGCATCTTCTGCACCATAAAAGACAGGTAACGTTTTGTGTCCATGACGCAAATCCTCTGCTACTGGCTTACCAAGTTCTGTGCGATTCGCGGTGAAATCAAGTAAATCGTCAGCAATTTGAAAAGCGAGTCCGATATCTCGTCCAAACAACCGTAACGCTTTCGTATCGGCTGCAGAACAGTTCGCAACAATTGCACCCAGGTGGCAACTCGCTTCGATGAGAATGGCGGTTTTTCGTTCAATCCGTTTGATGTAGCGCTTAATCGACTGTTCCCAATCATATTGGTCGTAGATTTGTTCAATCTCACCTTC
Organism: Exiguobacterium acetylicum DSM 20416; assembly: GCF_000702605.1. NCBI lineage: Bacteria > Bacillati > Bacillota > Bacilli > Caryophanales > Exiguobacterium > Exiguobacterium acetylicum. The sequence continues at coordinate 1,455,449 of NZ_JNIR01000001.1, forward strand.
ACAAATTTCACGCATCGTATGGACCATCACTTGGACAAGTTCCGGCTTTCCGACTTCACCGATCAACCGAATCGCCTCTCCAAACAAATAATTCCCGGAATACAATGCTACTTCTTCATCGAAATATTGCATGACGGTCGGTTTTCCTCGTCGTAGTTCCGCATCATCAATGACATCGTCATGAACAAGTGACGCCATATGGACAAGTTCAAGACTTGCCGCCACACGAATCAGCTCATCCCGATCTGCCTCACCGAATTTAGACGCTAACAATACGAATGCCGGTCGAATCCGTTTTCCACCAGCCTTCAACAGTTGCTTTCCAGCCGCATCGATCGTTGGTTCCTCAGAAGCGATATGACTGATCAGAAAACGATCGACTAAATTAACTTCCTTCGTGACATCACGGTATATGGAATGCAGTGACATCTCACCACTTCTTCCCAAGGTGCATCGCAGCAGCCCCACCCGCGAATGCTTTGACTTCCACTTGCATGAAGCCTGCCTGTTCGAAGAGTTGTTTCAGTTCGACGCGGTCGAGGAACACTTCCGTCGATTCTTGTAGCCAGTTGTATTGATCGTATGATTTCGCAAGCAATCGCCCGACCTGAGGCATGATTTTCCCGAAGTACAATGAATATGCTTCGCGGAAAAGTGGCGCAGTCGGTTGACTCGTCTCGAGACAGACGACCGTTCCACCTGGTTTTAAGACACGATGCATCTCTTTGATGACTTGTAGATAATCCGGTACGTTGCGTAGACCAAAACCAATCGTCACATAATCGAACGAGTTATCACCGAACGGTAGATCCATCGCATTTCCGTGAATCAATTCGATGTTTTTCATATCGAGCGCTTCTACCTTCTCGACGCCGACTCTCAGCATGTTTTCTGAAAAATCAAGTCCTTTGATGACCCCTGTCGGACCGGCTGCTTTCGCCAGTTGAATCGTCCAGTCCGCTGTCCCACAGCAAAGATCGAGACATTTAGCGCCTGGGAAGACTTGCATCCGGCGCATCGTCTCGCGTCTCCATAGTTTATGCAGTCGGAAGCTGATGACTGAATTCATTTGATCATAGTTCGTTGATATCGATTGAAACACTTCATATACTTTTTTTTCTTTATCTTTTGCCTGCACACCGCTCACCCTTTCCAAGATCTTATGCTACCGCCATCTGCTCGAGATGCGATAACAGTAATTTCTGTGCGACCAGATCCAATTGTTCTGCCTGTTGTTGAATGATCTGTCGCCCCTGTCGTGTCAGCCATTCTCGTTTCGTGATTGCCGCGAGTCCTTGCATTAATCCGAACTCTGCTGTCAACCATAAGAGAACCCGTTCTTCCGTCGATGCATAATTCATTTCGTGAAGGGCACACTTTGCCTCGTTGACCCGTTGAATTGTCCGTCCGAGTGAAACGAGAACCTCTTTTGGTAACCCAGCTAGCTGTTCGAAAAAGTAGCTCGAGAATAAATCCCCCGCTAATACAAGCAACTGTCGCTCCTTCGAACCGCGTAGCGTTTCATTGACACGCTCATGCAGACGTAGCGCTACTTGTGCGAAATGTATCGCTTTGACGAGTGCTTCCGTATCCAGCGTGTCATGTTGAGCGACATCAATCAACCAACTGATCTGTTCACGATCGATGGAAGGGAAATCCACATGTCGAGCCAATCGTGTCGTTTGTTTAGTGGTGAGTGCAGTGATGATTTCATCCACGCGCAGCTCATGTTGTTCCATGCTTTTACCCCCCGATCTCCAGTGCCATCTCGTTGATGGACGTTCTTCTTTTTTAATATACCATAATCGGCGGGCTTTCACGCTTCTGAATGTCCACAAAAAAGCCGCCCGAGAAAATCTCGGGCGACTATGTAGCCGGATTACTTCACAGCATCTTTCAATGCTTTACCTGGTTTGAAGGCAGGTACTTTGCTTGCTGGAATCTCGATATCTTCTTTTGTACGTGGGTTGCGACCTTTACGGGCTGCACGCTCACGGACTTCGAAGTTACCAAATCCAATCAATTGGACTTTCTCTCCAGACTGAAGTGTCTCAGTGATCGATTCGAATGTTGATTCAACAACTTTCGTCACGTCTTTTTTTGTAAGACCTGATTTTTCGACAACTGCTTGAATGAGTTCAGTTTTGTTCATTACTTTCACCCCCTCCCAATCACTTCTTCGAGGGTAATCATACCCCATAAACGTTGCTATTACAACATTTTCGTGTAAATAACGTTCAATTTTCAGATTCTTCGCTCGATTCCTCTGAAAACACAGGTTCGCCTTTTTCGTTTATCGTGTAGCTTTGAGAATAGGCAGGAACAAAAGGTTGATCTTCATAGAGCAAATACCGAATATCCTGACCGACTTTCGGCTTTTTCTTCGCAGTTTGAACAGCTTTCTTCAACTCAGGTAAATAGTTGATGAAGAGGCGTCCTTGACCATCGACATAGATCGACAACTTTTCATCTGAATACGGACTTGGGACGGTCGGTTCTTTTTTGATGAATAGTTTTTTATAGTCAAGCGTAAACTGGTTTTTTCCGAACGATCCTTTAAACGGATACTTTTCGTTCTTCTTCCGATACGCATCAATCCGGACTTGGAGCTTCTGTAACTCTTCTGCAACAAGTAAGTCCATCAACTTAACAGTCGGTTTCGTATCGACATCAACTAACAAGTAGATGAATGTTCCGCCACCTTCAAAACTGTTTGATGGTGGATCACTCATATAACGCGGAATGAGCCGCCCTAATTCGATTTGATAACGCTCCATGAGCGGAGTATCTGCTTCCATCGTCTTGATTGGCAAAACACCCGTGTCTTTTTGATACGCATCGACAGCATCCTGTACGGTACGTAACTGTTGCGGATACGGTACGCGGTTCGACGGTTTCTGACTGTCTGGAAACAGACAACCCGATAACAACGTCACCGGAATGAGCATGAGGATGACGAACCACTTCTTCATGCGCTTGGCCCCGCCATGACGATGAACACCATGATGATCGACGCAACGATGAAACATACGAATGCCAAAGTCGATACGAGAACCTGCCATATCCCTTTCAACTTCGTCCGACTGACTGTGACCAGCAAGACACTGATCGCAAAGAGTCCAATGCCAGCGAACGAGATCCACATTTTTATTAATCCTGGACTCAAGGTTTCCACCCCACTCCGTTAATCTTTCGTCGTGAAGAGATGCTCGATCTCATTTTTCTGTGGTCGTTGCATCAACTTTTTGACTTCTTCTTCCGGTGTATGACCGTCAAAGAGAACATGGTAGAGGGCAGAAGTGATTGGGAGTTCACACTGTTTCGTCTCCGCCAAATCATATGCCGCTTGGGTTGCACGAACACCTTCGACGACCATTCCCATGTTTTCTAGCACCGTCTCTAACTTTTCACCGCGACCGATGGCATTCCCCGCACGCCAATTTCGACTATGAACCGATGTACAAGTAACAATCAAGTCACCCATTCCCGTCAATCCAGTGAACGTCATTGGGTTAGCTCCAAGCATCGTACCGAGACGGGCGATTTCAACCATTCCACGCGTAATCAATGCTGCTTTGGCATTGTCCCCGTAACCGAGACCATCCGTCATACCTGCGGCAAGCGCAATGATATTTTTGAGCGCCCCACCAAGTTCGGCTCCAATGATATCCGCATTTAGATAGACGCGGAAGTTTTCATTCGTAAACAGCTCCTGTACACGACCAGCCTCTTCTAAATCATCCGATGCAATGGTCACTGTCGTTGGTTTACGTAACGCGACCTCTTCGGCATGCGAAGGACCCGTCAAGACACAAACCGCCTTGCGTTTCGCAGGATCGACCTCTTCTTCGATTAATTCTGACAACCGAAGATGGGTCTTTGGCTCAATTCCTTTTGATGCATGAATCAGAACGACTGGTTCCGTCAACAAGTCATTCAATTGTCGGGAAACCGAACGAATCGCAGAGGACGGTGTGACAATCAAGATATGTGTTGCACCTTCAACCGCCACTTTAAGATCCGTCGTCGCCTTCAATGATTGTGGTAACATAACCCCCGGCAAAAATTGCGCATTTTCATGATGTTCATTGATGCGGTCGACGTTTGTTTGTTCACGACCGTAAAGCATGACTTCCTGATCATTATCGGCTAGAACGAGCGAGAGCGCTGTTCCCCAGCTTCCCGCTCCGATGACAGCGATTTTGGTCATACTGACTCACCTCATTATTGTTTTTGACGAGCTAAAATCCGGATTGGTGTACCTGTAAAATCAAATGCTTCCCGAATCCGATTCTCAAGATATCGTTTATAAGAGAAGTGCAGCAATTCTGGATCATTGACGAACAAGACGAACGTTGGCGGACGTGACGCGACTTGAGTCGCATAGTTGATCCGAAGACGAACCCCTTTATCCGTCGGCGCCGGGTTCATCGCAACAGCGTCAACGATGACATCGTTCAAGACGCTTGTCTGAATCCGTTGCGCATGACTGTGCGCTGCTTGTTGAATGACTGGTAACAACGTCTGCAAACGACGTTTAGTTTTCGCTGAGACGAAGACGATTGGTGCGTAGTCAAGGAAACGGAATTCTTCCCGAATCTCTTCTTGCATCTTTTTCATCGTCTTATCATCTTTTTCGACAGCATCCCATTTATTGACGACAATGATGACCGCGCGACCTGCTTCGTGCGCATATCCCGCCACTTTTTTATCTTGCTCGATGATGCCTTCTTCGCCATCAAGCACGACACAGACGACGTCTGCCCGTTCGATTGCTTTTTGAGCACGCATGACGCTGAAACGTTCTGTTGATTCATAGACTTTCCCGCGTTTTCGCATCCCTGCCGTATCGATGATGACGTATTCTTGCTCATCTCGCGTAAACGGTGTATCGATTGCATCGCGTGTCGTACCGGCGATGTTTGAGACGATGACGCGTTCTTCACCGAGAATCGAGTTCGTCATACTTGATTTCCCGACGTTCGGACGACCAATCAAGGCAAACTTGATCGTGCTTTCGTCATATTCTAATTCTTCTTTATCTGGTGCCAGTTCAAGGACACGGTCGAGTAAGTCACCTAGACCAAGACCATGCGTACCAGAAATCGGGAACAAGTCTCCGAATCCAAGGGAGTAAAATTCATACATTAAATCACGCATTTCAAAGTTATCGACTTTGTTGACAGCTACGACGACTGGTTTGTTCGAACGGAACAACATGTTCGCGACTTCCTCATCCGCTGCTGTGATTCCTTCGCGTCCGTTCACCATGAAAATGATGACATCCGCTTCATCAATGGCGAGCTCCGCCTGATGACGCATCATTTGAAGTAGGGGCTCATCCCCGACTTCGATTCCACCTGTATCAATCAAATGAAAATGACGATTCAGCCATTCTCCAGTTCCGTAAATACGGTCGCGGGTAACGCCTGGCTTGTCTTCTACGATTGAAACCCGATCTCCAATCACCCGGTTAAAAATCGTCGACTTTCCGATATTTGGGCGACCTACGATCGCCACGACTGGAATTGCCATCCCAACACCTTCTTTCTCTTCTCTCGCTTCATAGCCGTTCTATTGTATCAAATCAAACTGTCATATACCATAACAAACCGCATATAAAAAGCGGACACGCTTGTGTCCGCTTTGTGTCATTGCTTATTCTTTCTGATCAGAATCGTCCTCAGTCAAGTCAGCGACCGAGAATCCTTCTGATTGATTCGTATAATCCGAGTAATCGTCAGCGGATGATTCTTCCTCTTCAAGAACACGTGTTGATAGCGAAATCTTATGCTCGTCAAGACGCACTTCTAGTACTTTCGCCTCGATTTCCTGTCCTTCTTCGAGTACTTCCGAAGGTGAACCGATATGACGGTTCGCGATTTGCGAAATGTGCAAAAGTCCTTCTACTTGCGGCGCAAGTTCGATGAAGGCCCCGAACTGGACGAGACGACGCACACGCCCTTTGACGATATCGCCAGCTTCGATCTTCCCTTCCATCTGTTGCCATGGACCAGGTTGTGTTTCCTTGATCGATAACTTGACTTTTTCCGTATCACGGTCGACACCAAGTACTTTGACTTCGACTTTTTGACCTTCCGTGACGATATCCGAAGGACGTTCGACACGGTGGTGTGCCATCTCCGAGATATGAACGAGACCGTCGACGCCACCGATATCAACGAAAGCACCAAAGTCCGTTAAACGTTGGACTGTACCTTCGAGGATTTGACCTACTTCTAAATTTTCGAGTGTCTCTTTTTTCTTCGCGTTCAATTCGCCTTCAACGACAGCTTTGTGCGAGAGAATGACACGGTTCTTCTCTTGATCGAGTTCAACGACCTTGACTTCGATCGAACGACCGATATAATCCGAGAAATCTTCGACATAATGCCGTTCGACGAGTGACGCCGGAATGAATCCGCGGACACCGATATCAACGACGAGTCCACCTTTGACGATGTCCTTGACGACAACTTCAAAGATCTCACCTGATTTATACTTTTCTTCTACTTGCTCCCACGCTTTGAGCGCGTCGATTTCTCGTTTCGAGACGACGACCTCTTCATCCGTGATTTTCTTGACCTTCACTTGTAGTTCATCTCCGACGTTCAGCACGCCACGAATATCATCGAGATGAAGACTCGATACTTCGCTGATCGGTAAGATGGCTTCTGTTTTATATCCGATATCAATGAGTGCTTGCTTGTCTTCAATTTTCACGACCATTCCGGTAACTACCTGGTCCCGATGAATTTCAAAATCAGGCATATCTTTCATTTCTTCGACCATTCCAAAACAACCTCCTCACGATGAGTACAAGAAACGCCTGACACATGTCAATGCGTTTATCCTGCTTCTAACTTCTTACAATTCTGACTATTTGTCAAGGTATTAAGCGTGATTGAAGTAGACGGATTTGATTTCGTCCATGATTCGGTCAGAAATCGCTTTCGCTGCCCCCCGCTGGTCACGTAAATCCGAAATATCAACCGGTTTTCCGACCGCGACGTGCATCCGTTTGAACGGACGATAAGATCCGATGATGGCAATCGGTAAAATCTGAGCATTCGATCGTAACGCAAAGAACCCAACTCCTGGTTGTGCTGCTGTAAATTCACCTGGTTCGGAACGTGTTCCTTCTGGGAAAATACCGACCGTCTCATCTGAATTCAATAGTTCAATCGTCCGTTTTAAAGCTTGACGATCTCCTTGACCGCGACCGACAGGATATGTTCCTGCTGCAATCATTAATTGTTTCAAGGCAGGAACTTTGAACAGTTCTTCTTTTGCCATGTAACGAACCGCACGTTTTGGCGGAATCGCGCTGACGAGGAAAACCGGGTCCCAGTTCGAGCTGTGATTGGCACAGACGAGTAAGGAACCGTCTTTCGGAATATTTTCTTGCCCTGTCACTTTCAATCGGAAGACAGTTTTCGCAATGACCCAGACGACAAACCGCGCAATCCGGTAAACGGTATCTTGACGTTTCATTTTAGGACACCCTCTGCTAGTTCCATCAAGCGGACAACGACTTCATCGATCGTCATCTCTGTCGTATCGAGATATAGCGCATCGTCAGCTTGACGCAATGGCGAGACTTCACGCTCACTGTCGCGCTTATCGCGTAGTGCGATCTCTTCTTGAAGAACCGTGATGTCACTGTCCATCCCACGCGCGATGTTTTCGCGGTGTCTTCGAGCAGCACGTTCTTCCACAGTTGCCGTCAAAAAGACTTTTAATTCTGCATCCGGCAATACGACTGTGCCGATATCACGCCCATCCATGACGATCCCACCGCGTTCAGCTAATTTCCGCTGTGCTGTGACGAGTGCAGCCCGGACTTCTTTTTGACGAGCGACGAACGAGACATTATTCGTGATTTCGATGGAACGAATCGCATCCGTCACTTCGCGATCACCAATAAAGACACGTTGCCCGTTTTCACCTGGTGTTAAACGAATATCAAGCGATTTCATTAATTCTCCGAGCACTTCACCATCGTTGAGGTCAAGCGATTGTTCAAGTGCTGCCAGCGTCACAGCTCGGTACATGGCTCCTGTATCGATGTATACATAGTCAAGGCGCGCTGCCAATTGTTTTGCGATCGTACTTTTCCCAGCACCCGCTGGTCCATCTAAAGCAATTTGAATCTTTTTCATCATCCATCCTGTCCTTCCATCTTCCCTATGATTAATAGGGATTCATTCTTCCGAACGTTATCATAGCAAAAAAATGCGGTCAGGTGAATGGATTCATGCCCCTTCTTGAACTTTTCATTTGCATTTGATAACAGTGACGCAATACAAGCTCACGACTTCGGTCGGGAATCATCGTAAATTGGAAAGCTAATTCGTATCGTTCTTCGCGCCGATCAATTCGGACGAGTTCAGCGACGACGTCTAGTGTACTTGATACACCCTCACCAGTAGGCAAAATGAATGTCATTTCCACCTCTTCCTCTTTTTGAACCGGTAATTGATCCGACAAGATCATCATCCCTCCAGCCGATAGATCGAGCGTCACAGTCGTAAACGGCTCGAAATGTGTTTTATGAGGGTGTACAGCGACATCGAGTATTTGCGGTACTCGGACGAACTGACGTCGTTGGATGCGTTCGATTTGATCATCCTTCGGTCGTTTCAAAGCATATCGTTGACCGCGAAGTGGATCATTTTGTCGTTCAACGACGACCGTATCAAATCCAAATAATTTGCCCTTCTCCTTAAAGAAATAAAAGGACACTTCTTCTTGCTCTGACAAGATGAATGTCTTCAGTGTCGCGACCTCACTCGGTGCTTCAATCCAAATCAATCGATTCGTCACGGCCGTCACCTTTGAGCGACCTTGTCGATCCTCACTATTCGAAAGCATTACCAAATCCCCAATTTCCATCATACTACTTCGCTCCTACTCTCTATTCGATGCCATCTGAATGTTGTTTTTTTCGTTTGAATCGCCGATTTAAACGATTGGCACCTCGTACTTGAAATAATCCAATCGTCCATAGGATGACCATGAAGACGATTGGCAAAAAAGATATACCACCATTTTCCAATATTAACAAATTAAATAAGATATGCGCAAATACCGGAAGCGCAATCGAGAGGGACAACCAGCGATAAGGATGAGGCGAGAATTTCGCCATGCCCATGAAGAATCCCATGATGACCGCAAACAAAGCATGACCAGATACTGGTAAGAGTGCACGGAACAGCATATGTTCGACTGTTCCATTCACCATCAGATATAAAATATTCTCAAGCGTTGCGAACCCAAGTGAACAGGCTACCGCGTAGATGATCCCGTCGTAATAATCATTAAACCGTTGATGGATATAGACCGTATAAAAGACGACAAACCATTTGGCGAATTCTTCCGTGATAGCTGTTCGAATCAACTGTACCTCTTCACGCCCACCAAACTCTGTCTGGACGATATAGTCGATGAACATCAAGGGAAAGACAAGTAAAATACCGAAAATGAAACTTCGAAGAATATAGCCGACTGGCTCCGATTCATGTTCGTGACGTAGATAAAAATAAGTTAGGAGTGCGATGCCTGGGGCAACTCCGGAGAAAACGATTTGAACCACGCTTCCTCTCCCCCTTTCTTCCTCATTTATAAGAATAAAGGTTTCTTGGAAAAAAGAAAACGTCCTCGTTGTTTCAGGAGGGAAAAAGGTTACAATATGTGAGAACGAATTGAATCCGCTATAGAAAGTAGGTGAAGGTCTTCTGTCTGTAGACAAGGACCCTTTAGCATGAAATCATTATTACTCATTCATACGGGTGGAACGATTGCCATGGCACAGGATCATTCTGGTCATGTCTTACCAAATGATATCAATCCACTCGACGCTTCACTCCCGCGAGCAACAGATATCGCCAACATCACGACGCGTCACTTTGCCAATTTGCCTTCTCCTCATATGACACCTGACATCATGTTGCGTCTAGCCCATTTCATCGAGAGTGAGCTAACAAAGGAACATTACGATGGCGTCGTCATCACCCACGGAACGGACACACTGGAAGAGACGGCTTATTTTTTGCATTTGACGCTTGGTGCACCCGTTCCAATTGTTTTGACAGGAGCCATGCGTTCTTCTAATGAGGTCGGATCCGATGGTGAGTTTAATCTGATTACGGCACTTCGTGTCGCTGTCAGTGAAGCTGCGCGCGGAAAAGGTGTCCTCGTCGTCTTCAATGGGGAAATTCATTCGGCATTCAACGTCACAAAAACGCATACGTCATCCGTCGATACGTTCAAATCCGTTCATTTCGGAAATCTTGGGATGGTAACGAAGGATCATGTCTACTTATTCAATACACCGCTTTTAAAACAAACACATATGGTGACTTCGCTCTCAAAACGGGTCGCCGTTCTCAAAGTCTCTGCCGGTATGGAACCCGACTTATTACTTGCTGTGAAACAGCTCGGTTATGATGGACTCGTCCTTGAAGTCCTTGGTCAAGGAAACGTACCACCGAGTATCGTGGATGCCATCGCTGAATTGATTACCGTCATGCCGATCGTCATCGTCAGTCGCTGTTTCAACGGAATCGTTCAAGACGTCTACGGATATACGGGTGGAGGACAACAATTAAAAGAACTCGGCGTCATTTTCTCGAATGGACTGAATTCACAAAAAGCGCGGCTTAAACTGATGGTCGAACTCGAAATCAATGCCTCACAACTAGAACTCGAAGAATCATTTCGCGTTGAATAAATGAAAAAAACCTCTTGATTCGGAAATTTATTTTCCAAATCAAGAGGTTTTGTTTAGGCTTGTATCGATGCACCACGTAACCGTTCAACGAGATGGTTTGCAATGTTCGCACCGTGAAAACGTCCATTTTCAATGAATATTTTATTGGCGTCATATCCTGCTGCCACGACACCTGCGATATAGATGCCCGGGACATTCGATTCCATCGTCTCTTCGTCATGACTCGGAATACCGGTCTCGCGATCAATCGTGATGCCTGTGTCAGCGAACAAACCGACGTCTGGCGTGTATCCGGTCATCGCAAATACAAAATCAGCACGGACGGTTCGTTTGTCTCCATCTATTTGATAAACGACCTCTTGTTCCGTGATTTCTTCGATCGTCGCCTCAAAAATCATCTTGACCTTTTCCGAACGAACGAGAGATTCGAAGTTCGGCAACACCCATGGTTTGATGGATGGACTATACTCCGGTCCACGGTAAAGGACGGTCACACGTGCTCCCGCTTTTTCAAGTTCAATCGCTGCATCAACGCTCGAATTTTTCCCACCGATGACGACGACATCTTGATCAAAATACGGATGTCCTTCCGTAAAGTAGTGCGAGACATGAGGTAATTCCTCTCCAGGAACATCCATTCGGTTCGGTAAACCATAATAACCTGTCGCAAGCACGACGGAACGAGCTTCTCGGCTTCTTTTTTCCCCGGAACGCTCCGAGTGGATGATAAAATGATCCGCTTGACGTTCAATCCGCTCGACCGTCTCAAACGGACGAATCGTCAATTGTTTTCGTTTGACGACTTCTCGATAATAGACGAGCGCGTCGAGACGTCGTGGCTTTAATTCTTTATTGATGAACGGTATACCACCAATTTCTAACTTCTCACTACTTGAAAAGAACGTTTGATGCGTCGGATAACGATAAATCGCTTCGACGATATTTCCCTTTTCGAGCACTTCGACGTCTAGTCCCCGATCTTGCATTTCGATCGCTGCCGATAACCCACATGGGCCTGCACCGATTACGATACAATCTAACATTCGAATATCTCCTCTTCCGGTTGCTTTTTTTATATCTTAGCAAATCTCTACCATAGACGAAAGAAATTGCAATGCAAAACGCCCGCTCTTCGCAAAGAAGAAGCGGACGTTCATTATCATATTAGACCCAACCACGGAAACGAGATGCTTCCGCCATCTTCCGGACACCTACCATATAAGCGGCAAGTCGCATGTCGACATTACGCGTCTGCGCTGTCTGATAGACTTGGTTGAACGAGTTCACGAGTACTTTTTCAAGTTTCTCGTGTACTTCCTCTTCCGTCCAGTAATACCCTTGGTTGTTTTGGACCCATTCGAAGTAAGAAACCGTTACGCCACCACTCGAAGCAAGAACATCCGGAACGATCAGGATGTCACGTTCAGCGAGAATTTTCGTCGCCTCGTTCGTCGTCGGACCGTTAGCCGCTTCAACGACGATCGCTGCTTTGATATCGTGCGCATTGTCTTCTGTGATTTGATTCTCGATTGCTGCCGGAACAAGAATATCACATTCAAGTTCAAGCAATTCTTTATTCGAGATCGTATTTTTGAACAATGTCGTCACGGTACCGAACGAGTCACGACGGTCGAGTAGGTATGGAATATCGAGACCGTTTGGATCATGGAGTGCCCCGTACGCATCGCTGATCGCGATGACTTTTGCACCTAAATCATACATGAATTTCGATAAGAAACTTCCGGCGTTGCCGAATCCTTGAACGACGACACGTGCGCCTTCGAGCGAGATACCCTTTTTAGCAGCCGCTTCCCGAATCATGATTGCGACACCTTTCGCCGTCGCTGTCTCACGACCGTGTGAACCACCGAGGACGAGCGGTTTCCCTGTAATGAAACCAGGTGAGTTGAATTCATCGATTCGACTGTATTCGTCCATCATCCATGCCATGATTTGCGAGTTCGTGAAGACGTCAGGTGCTGGAATATCCTTCGTCGGTCCAACGATTTGACTGATAGCACGGACATATCCACGGCTGAGACGTTCGATTTCACGGAAGCTCATCTCACGTGGATCACAGATGATTCCGCCTTTACCGCCGCCGTATGGTAAGTCAACGATACCAGCTTTCAGACTCATCCAGACGGATAATGCTTTGACTTCGACTTCCGTCACGTTTGGGTGGAAACGAATTCCACCTTTCGTCGGTCCAACGGCATCGTTATGTTGCGCACGATATCCTGTGAAGATTTTCGTCGAACCATCATCCATCCGTACCGGAATCCGGACTGTCAACATCCGGAGTGGTTCTTTAAGTAATTCGTACATCTCGTCTGGATAACCAAGTTTCCCTAGTGCCTCCTTGACGATTTCTTGTGTTGCTTCCAGTACGTTCTTGCGGTGATTCGCATGTTGTTGGTCAGTGATCATTCCAACGTTCCTCCCCATAAGTGGCATCCCCTATGCCGTTTCCTTGTTCGGATAAAGTATACTCTTTTCTCGAACGTAATGAAAGGGGTTACGCCTATATTTGTAAGCGCTTTCTCACTTCTTTTCCTAGGATATCATTGATTTGGTTGTTTTGTTTGACGATGTCGTTCGATCGCCAGTTCCATGAAATATTCGACCAATTCCGGATATTCAATTCCCACTGCTCGTGCACCGTCCGGGAATAAACTGGTCGAAGTCATACCAGGAAGTGTATTCGTCTCCAAGATGACTGGATTTCCGGATTCCGGCACAAGGAAATCAGATCGCGAGTATCCTGCACAGCCAAGTACTTGATGCGCTTTAACAGCCCATTCTTGAAGTTTTTCTGTCGTTGCTTCATCCAGTTCAGCAGGACAAATATGCTCCGAACCTCCGATGGCATATTTGGATTCATAGTCATAAAAAGCGTTCTTCGGAATGATCTCGATGACCGGCAGTGCTTTTTCTGCACCTTTATGTCCGACGACTGGAACTGTCACTTCACGCCCTTTAATAAACTGTTCGACAAGAACTGCATCGTCTGCTTCAAAGGCTTTCGCGATTCCTTCACGTAACATCGTCTCGTCTTGAGCAATCGTCAATCCGTTTGATGAGCCTTCTTGTGCTGGTTTGACGACACAAGGAAATTGACCATTCCACTCTGCGATTTTTGCTTCGATATCATCTCCACGCTCTAACAGCACATCACGAGCGATCGTAATGCCTGCTTTATCAAAGTGAACTTTCGAACGTGCCTTATCCATCGCTAGCGCTGACGCTAACACACCTGAACCTGTATATGGAATGTCTGCCAGTTCAAGCAATGCTTGTACGCGTCCATCTTCACCAATTTTCCCGTGAAGAGCGATGACAGCCACATCTACATCCAGCTGGAAGAGTTCATGCGCTTGATCAGGGTGGAAATCAACAGCCGTGACCTCATGCCCTTTACTGTTTAATGCTTCCATGATCGACTTTCCACTGTTTAATGAAACCTCCCGTTCTCCTGAAGTCCCACCGTATAATACTGCCACTTTCATCCTACTTCACTCCTTCTTCTTACGTTCAATGATTATCATACCATCCTTCTGACGATGAAAAAATACAAAATGGTGCCACTTCCAGCAGAAGACAAAAAGGTGCGGCATCCCCCCCTATGAGGGAATGGCGCACCTGATGTTTTACATATTAAACTGTTCAGCTATCGTTGCGACGGCATGTTCCGCCTGAATCGTTTTCCCATACTCCGCCATGACGAGTGGACTTTTCGGGCTCGGTTCACCGTATTCAGATAAAATCGTCGTCACCGTTCGCTCGAGCGCCTCGTTCATTCGTTCTTGGAAATAGAGATAATAGCTTCCCTCGAAGAAGTAGAGGCTACCCCCTGTCTCTGTACGAGGCATATGCCGCAATAATCCATGACTCGCTTGAATGACGTCTTCTAGCGAGTGTAGAGCATATAAGACGTGATGGACGATATCGACTGTCATGCGGATTTCGACTTGATCGAACTCCTCGTTCATCTCTTCTGGCAAATCTCCTTCACGACGTACATCAACGAGCATCCCGTCATTCGGGAAGAATGTGACGAAAAATTCGAGTGTTCCTGCTGCCTGAAAACCATAATTCGATTCGGCTTCTTCTAATAAGTTGCGCAATAAAGCTTGTCCCTTCCCGACAGCCAACGTTTCTGGTCGGACGTCGTGAAGCGATAACTCTTGCTTTGTGATGAAGACACGAAGGTGTCCTTGTTTCATTTGTTCAAACCTCATAATAGACTCCTCCAGTCAAAACCGGAAACACAGATGTCTCCGTTCGTTATGAACCATACTATACACCAGTTGTCGGAGTGAGTCGACTTAACCAACTTTTCCAAGATTGATCGTCTGCACCAAGTAAATGTGGACCATATCGTTCCGGGAGCTGATCGACCGCATAACCACCAAGACCAATCTCAAGATCCGGAAAATCAGACATCAAACGTGCTAACGCTTCATCAAGTAACGGTAAATGATCCGATAACGTGCAGGAAAGAATAACGGCTTTCGGTTGCAGCTGATGCGTAACCGTCACCAAGTCCTGAACCGGTATACCGGAACCGAGGAAAATGACATCAAATCCAGATTGTCGTAAATAAAGTGTAAAGAAAAGTAGTCCGAGTTCGTGTTCTTCTTCCGGCGCACAAACACAGACGATTCGTGGTAAGAACGGATTGATCGGCATCTGTAACGACAATGTCGAAAGACGAGCTCTCAGAAATGCCGTCGCAAAATGCTCATGCGCAATCGTAATCTCACCCGACTCCCACTTCACTCCAATCTCATGCAAAAGTGGACCGACGATGTCCTGAATGACTTTATCGAAGCTAAACATCGAAAATGCTTTATTCATAATATCATGCGCGTGACGTTCTTCGAAGTTCGTCAATGCCCGGAATAATTGATCTCGCAGTTCGACTCCGTAATCGTGCGGTACTTCAGCCCGATTGACCGGCATTTCATACAACTGGATTGCTTTAGAGACAGACAATCCCTCTTTTTGTTTATCGACGATCCAGCGTAATTTCGCGACGTCGTTATCACTATAAATGCGATGTCCGGATTCACTTCGATCCGGATCGAGCACCTGATATCTCCGCTCCCAAGCACGAATGGTCGTCGGGTTGAGTCCCACTAACGCAGCGACTGCTTTGATATTATATTTCCCACGATCCATGCATCGTGCCTCCTTCCCCTTCCTTTCTAGTATACGCTGAAAGGAAAAAAATCTCCGTTCACAATGTGCCCTTACATCATGAAACCAATGGAGACGAAGGCGATGATGATCGTGATCATGAGCACCGTCAGCGTGATGGCTAACGGATTTTTTCGAAATGGTTGTTTTAATCGCTCGTTTCGAACGTGTTCGATACGCGAAGAACGCGGTGGCAGTGACTGCCCCTCTTCGTTCTGATCCAACCGTCGCTGATCTTGTTTACTCAATGTTCATCACCTTTTCTTGAAAAATATAAGGATATTGTCTAGTTTACACCGAATCTGGTGATGAAAAAAAGACTTGTTCTAAACGCAATTTCCAATCTACCGGTTGATGCGTCCTTCTCTGCACTGGATTTTCCCACTCAATCGTTCCACATATATCACAACAACGTGGTTGTACGATTACCTGCTCATCAAAATGATGCAACAACATCGAACGGCGACATTCGTTCCGGTGAACGTAGTCCATCATCTGGTTGATCTCTTGTCGTTTTAATTGTTTACGTTCCGTTTGCCACTGGATGATGCGTTCCTTCGACCACCCATTTTCGAGTTGTGATTTGAGTAACCGGTATGCCGGGTCTTCCGGGTTAAAACGAAAACGACTTTCCATCTTGGCATAGGATTCGCCTTGATTCATCCCTTGTTGCAATTGATCGATCCACAAGACGGGTGCATATTGCGTGTCGATCAAGTACGTCTGTAATTGTTCATCTTGAGCAGCGTAGAGTAAGATTGCGGTCGCCTCTTTACCGTCACGTCCGGCACGTCCGACTTCCTGCATATAGGCTTCGATCGTCGCAGGCATCGTATAATGAATGACCGTACGCACGTTGCCTTTATCGACACCCATTCCGAACGCACTCGTACACACGAGACAATCAATCTCATCATGAAGAAACTGTTGTTGGACAAGCTGGCGATCTTCTATCGTCAACCCAGCATGATAATAGGTCGCGCCGTCAATGATTCCAGCAATTCGTTCCGCTTCTTTACGGGTTGTCGTATAGATGACGCATGGGCGAACGATGCGTTCCATCCACCGATCAACTGCCGCATCTTTTTCTTCTCGATCAACGCGATCGACAACATATTGGATTTCTGGTCGGTTGACAGAACGACGGATGATTTGTGGTTCGCGCATACGCAGTTGTGTTCGAATATCTTGCTCAACAGCACGCGTCGCTGTTGCCGTTAAGGCGAGACATGGTGGAAGGCCTAGTTCTTGTCGAATGTGACCAAGTCTTGCGTACTCCGGTCGAAATTCGTGTCCCCATTGGGAGATACAATGCGCCTCATCAACGACGAAGAGAGCAATATTGACCTGTTTTAGCCGAGCCCGAATCTGTGGTAGCGCGAGTTGTTCCGGCGATAAGTAAAGATATCGTAGATGTTCGAGTACAGATAAGATCTGCTCCTTCTCTTCTCGTGTCTCGACTGATGTTAATTTAGCGACAGATCGCTCTCCTCTGCGCTTGATTTGCATGACCTGATCTTCAATCAACGAGAGTAACGGAGACAAAATCAACGTCAGTCCTTCATTTTGTACATAAGACGGAAATTGATAACAGACAGATTTTCCTCCGCCTGTCGGCAAAATCGCTAATGTATCTGTTCCGTCTAGGATGGAATCGATGATTTGGCGTTGTCCAGGTCGAAATGCTTCGTATCCAAAATGACGATGCAATAACGCTTCCATTAAATTCCCTCCCATTTACTACGTGCTAATACCAATCGAATTTGAAAATAAGATATATCGGATTGCATCTCGTTCTTGATTCGCTTCAGCGCGTAAGTTCCGAGTCGCTGTGCAATCTGTTGTACCTCTTCTTGCTGAGATGGCGTGACAAAATGATTCAGCGGAAAAGAAGGAGCATACATCGCGATCTCAACAAGATGATCTTCCATCGTACTATTTTTTAGCCGCCTTCGAATCGCAACCTCTTCAACGGTTAATCCCTGTTGCAACAACTCCCATGTCGTTTGAGCAGACTGCGTCATTTTTGATGTGTGTAGATCCATTCCTATTTGCTTGAGGAGTGGTGAGTTTTCCAAGTCATCGATGCACTTTCGCCAAGCGATCGTAAATTCGTATTGGACAGTCTCCACATCCGTTTTCATCATTTGGGCTAATTGCGGATAAGACCATCCTGCTTGCACGCCAGACAAGCGATAACTAATCAATGTCGCATCGCGTTCTGACAAGTGCTCAAGGAGAAATATCAACTCTTGGTGCATATCATGTAACCATTCTGCTCGATTCGAGATGGTCGGAAGAACACTTTTTACCCATTCACGGATGATGGTTTCCTGTTGCACAGGAATAAACGGCTGTTTCGCTTCCAAACAAACCATCGTTTGAACCAAAAGGCTGAGTCGTTTCCACATCATCTCAGCATAACCACGAAGTTCACCACCTAGTTGATCAATGATCGCACGATCCGTTTGCTCTACTAGTCGCGCGCCTTCGTACGTCAGTCGCAGTGTCTCTTGCCGCTCAATCCAATTCTTCTGCGCAAGTTCAGCCAAGATTGTTTCGAATCGCTGTTTACTGACTAATACAGTACCGAATACCGACTCTAAATCATAAAAATGAGCATCTTGCAGAGAAGTCGCTGATTTCTTTCCTTGAAAAACATGATAAAGACTGCGGTCAGATCGTTCATTTCGAAGGCGCTGGATCGATTCCAGAAAAATACGCTCGAGTAAAGAAACTTCCATATGTCACGCTCCCTCCTGTTGTATGTCGTTTCCAAATCAAAGATGATATGCTATTCCTGTTTCATCGTTACGTTTTAGAGAGGCCGTTTGCGGGCATGTGATGATATATACATTTTCTGCTGTCACTTGTGCTTCGTCATTGAAATGCAACGATGAGTCCGATACAATGACATATAGATGAGAACAGCGTGTTTCAATAATGTTTTCGTATAGAGAGGAGACCGTTCAATGGCTAAATTTACGATTGTCGACAAAGATACTTGCATCGCTTGTGGTGCTTGTGGAGCAGCGGCACCAGATATCTATGATTATGATGATGAGGGTTTGGCGTATGTCATTCTTGATGATAACAATGGTACTGCCGAAATTCCAGAAGCATTATTCGACGATATGATTGATGCATTCGAAGGTTGCCCGACGGATTCAATCAAAGTAGCAGATGAATCGTTCGAAGGCGATGCGTTAAAATTCGAATAAGTGAATAAAAAAAGATGTTTCCTCGCGAAGCATCTTTTTTATTGGACTTTTTCTCATTCAATCTATCGATCATCTAAAAAAAACGGATGTCACCAATTGGCAACATCCGGTCTATGATTAGTAAAAATTTAGCGTTTACCTTTGATATACGGTACACCGACAGCTTTTGGTGCATCCGCACGACCAACGACACACCAGCAAGTGCTAAGATCGTCAATAAATACGGCGCAATCAACAAATACACTTGTGGAATTTGATCGAGTAACGGCAATTGCTGACCGATGATCGAAATCGCTTGAGCGAACCCGAAGAAGAGGGCTGCCCCCATGGCACCGAGTGGGTTCCATTTTCCGAAGATCATCGCCGCAATCGCGAGGAAGCCTTGACCGAGAATCGTCGTCACACTGAAGTTCAATGAAATCGACGTCGCGTAGACAGCACCAGCAAGACCGCCGAAACCACCAGAGATCATAACGCCGATGAAACGCATCTTCGTGACGTTGATTCCCATTGTGTCCGCTGCCATCGGGTGTTCCCCGACAGAACGTAAACGAAGACCAAATGGTGTCTTGAAGATGATGTACCATGCGACGAACGCGAGAACGATCGCAATATACGATGTGTAGTAGACGTTCGCGAAGAACATCTTCAAGACTGGAATATCAGACAAGAATGGTACATTTTCTTTCGAAATCCGGTTTGGAATCGAATCTGTCTGTCCTTTACTGTAAAGTGCACGGACAAGGAAGATCGCAAGACCAACCGCAAGCAAGTTGATCGCTACTCCAAGAACCGTTTGGTCTGCTCGGAATAGGATTGCTGGAATCGCAAGGAACAGTGAGAAGACCGCTCCGACGACGATCGCGATGAGCATCGCAAGCCAAGGACTCGCAGCACCTAAGCCCATTTTCGATAAAGTCAATGCCGTGACGACACCTGTGAAGGCACCCATGACCATTAATCCTTCTAACGCGATGTTGACGACGCCAGAACGCTCACTGAAAATGCCGCCAAGTGCTGCAATGATTAACGGAGCCGAATAGGCGAGTGCGATTGGCACGATGATATAAAGTACTTCAAGAAAGCCCATTATTGACCGGCTCCTTTCGCTTTTTTAGATTCTTTCTTAACCGTGAACTTCTCGATGACGAGACGAATCGCGTAACCCGAAGCCACGAAGATGATGATGAATGCGATGATGATTTTGATCAGTTCCGGTGGAATACCAATCTGTTGCATCGACAGACCACCGATATTGAGTCCTGCAAACAGTAACGCCGCGAGAACGACACCGATCGGGTTATTCGCACCTAACAAGGCAACCGCGATTCCGTCGAATCCAACACCTGTGAAGGACGCGTTCAATGTCATGTTTTGGAACGTCCCAAGACCTTCCATCGCTCCAGCGAGACCTGCGAACACACCTGAGATGACGAACGATAAGATGATGTTTCGGTTAACGCCCATCCCTGCATACTCTGCAGCATTTTTATTGAATCCAACTGCTCGGAGTTCATAACCAAGCGTTGTTTTCCACAAAATGAACCAGAAGACGAGGGCAGCGATGACTGCGATGAAAATCCCGTTATGCAATCGTGAAAAATCCGTCATCTCTTGTAAGAACGGTGAAGCAAGGGATGCTGATTCCTTGACTGACTCCGTCCGCTCGTTCGTAATACCGATGACATGACGTAAAATATCATTCGTCACATATAATGCGATATAGTTCATCATGATTGACGTGATGACTTCATGCACATGAAACTTCGCTTTTAAGATACCAGGAATCGATGCCCAAAGTGCACCTGCTAAACCTGCTCCAATTAGAGCAAGCGGTAAATGAATCGCCATCGGTAGATCAAACTCAATCCCGATCCAAACTGCGACCATCCACCCGACGAGAACCTGACCTTCAACCCCGATGTTAAAGAGTCCAGTTCGGAAAGCAAACGCGACAGCAAGACCGGCAAAGATCAACGGAGCTGCTGCTCGCAATGTTTCACCGATGCTGTATGGTTCGCCAAAAATACCATAGAATAACTGATCAAAACCGGCAATCGGATCGTACCCGCCGATGACCATGACGATCGCCCCGACGACCATTCCAAGGATGATGGAAAGAATCGGAATGAGGATGCCGTAAAAACGCTCTAACTTCATGAATGACCTACCTCCTCTTTCTTACCGCCGGCCATCAAGAAGCCAAGCTCGATCTCATTCGTTTCTTTTGGATCCAAGAAGGCAACTGTTTTTCCTTCATAAAGAACGGCAATCCGATCTGATACTTGAAGAATTTCTTCGAGTTCGAATGAAATCAACAAGACAGCGCGACCTTTTTCGCGTTCAAGAACCAACTGTTCATGAATGAACTCGATTGCTCCGACATCAAGACCACGTGTCGGCTGTGCTGCAATCAATAGGTCTGGTGAACGATCGACTTCACGCGCAATGATCGCTTTTTGCTGGTTACCACCTGACAAGGCACGAGCAAACGTCTCTGGACTTGGAGTTCGGACGTCGAACTTCTCGATGAGCGTTTTTGCTTTTTCCATGACTTGTTTATAGTTCATGATGCCTGCTTTTGAATACGGTTGTTTGTAATACGTTTGTAAGACCATGTTATGTCCGATTGAATAATCGAGGACAAGTCCATGTTTATGACGGTCTTGCGGAATGTGACCGACACCTGATTCCGTCACTTTACGTGGCTTCAAGTTTTTGATCGATTTATTGTTGAGGAAGATTTCTCCACTATCCGCTTTACGGAGACCAGTGATGGCTTCAATCAATTCCGTTTGCCCGTTCCCGTCGATTCCGGCAATTCCGACGATCTCTCCGGCACGAATGTCGAGATTTAATCCATCGACGGCTTTGATGCCGCGACTGTCCTTGACGACTAGATCCTTGATGTCGAGAACGAGTTCTTGTGGAGTTGCCTTGGAATACTCCGCATTAAAGTTGACTTCACGACCTACCATCATTTCAGCAAGACGCGACTGTGTCATCGTCTCATCGATATCGACCGTTCCGATATACTTACCACGGCGAATCGTCGTACAGCGATCAGCTACTTCCATGATTTCCTTCAGTTTGTGCGTGATGAGGATGATCGACTTTCCTTCTGCGATCAAGCGATTCATGATCTGAATCAATTCTTTGATCTCTTGTGGTGTCAAGACAGCAGATGGTTCATCGAAGATCAAGATGTCTGCACCACGGTACAACGTCTTTAAAATTTCAACACGCTGTTGCATTCCGACTGAGATATCCTCGATTTTTGCATCAGGATCAACAGCAAGACCATACTGTTCAGAAATCTGGCGTACCTTCTCACGTGCAGTTGCACGGTCGATCTTAATTCCGGCACGTGGCTCTGCACCTAAAATGATGTTTTCAGTAACAGTGAAATTTTGAACGAGCATGAAGTGTTGGTGCACCATACCGATTCCAAGATCGTTCGCGACGTTCGGACTCGTAATATTGGCTTTTTCACCACGTACACGAATTTCTCCAGCCTCAGGCTGATACAAACCAAATAAGACGTTCATCAGCGTCGATTTTCCGGCACCGTTTTCACCAAGTAAAGCGTGAATCTCACCTTTCCGAAGCTGGAGCGTGATATTATCATTTGCGACGAAACTGCCAAACTCTTTTCTAATGTTCAGCATCTCAATGACGTATTCCAAGAAAATCCACTCCCATGTTTAGTTTAAAAGGGGGAGCCGCAATGCTAGCGACCCCCGCTTTCATTATTATTTCAGTGACGCTTCGTATTCTTTGTACTCGTCGTCTGTCGCTGGGACTTTAACGTCGCCATCGATGATTTGTTTTTTATACTCTTCGACTTTGTCGAGCGCTTCTTTCGAAACGTTGTCTTTCGAAGGTGCGATATCAACACCGCCATCTTTTAGACCGAACTCAACAACTTTACCTGCTGGGAAGTTGCCGTCTTTCGTATCTTTTGAGACTTGCTCAACAGCTGTATCGACACGTTTGACCATTGACGTCAATGTGACGTTCTCTGGCATTCCTTCTTCGACTTGGTCACGGTCTACACCGATAACCCAAACATCTTCACCATTCTTCTTACGGTTTTTCGCTTCTGTGAATACCCCTTGTCCTGTACCACCAGCTGCGTGATAGATGACGTCGACTTTTTTACCGTACATACCTGAAGCGATTGCTTGTCCTTTTTCAGCAGCATTGAAGTCTTCTGCATATTGTACTTCGATGTCTGCATCAGGGTTGACTGCTTTAACACCTGCTTTGAATCCACTTTCGAACTTCTTGATCAAGTCAGAGTTAACGCCACCGACGAATCCGACTTTATCTGATTTCGTCGTCAAACCAGCAACAACACCAACGAGGAACGAGCCTTCGTTTTCTTTGAAGACGATTGACGCGACGTTTGGCTTGTCAACGACCATATCGACGAGTGCAAAGTTGCTCTTTTTGAACTGATCCGCTACTTTACCGATATCTTCTCCCATCAAGAACCCGATACCGAGGATCAAGTCGTATTTAGCACGAGCTAATTGTTGAAGGTTTGGTTGATAATCCGATTGTTTTGCAGATTGAAGATATTTGTAGCCAGTACCTTCTTTTAAGTCGTTGTCTTTTCCGAACTTTTGGATACCTTCCCAAGCAGATTGGTTGAATGATTTATCATCAACACCGCCTGTATCTGTAACCATACCTACTTTAAAGCCGTCTGATTTGCTGCCGCTACCTGAATCTTTTGAATCGTCGTTGCCACCACATGCTGCAAGGACCGAACTCATTGCTAAACCTGTTGCTGCTAATGCGAGAAGTGACTTCTTTTTCATCTGGAAAATCCCCTTTCGAATATGGTCATACAAAGTTCAAGACTACGTCTAGCACCCGAGGCTGGCGATGAGGAGCGTTACGTAGGTTATGACGGAAAGCGCTTTCAGTATTCATCCTAAAACAATGGCTCACACACGTTTACGGATGACGTGGAAATCAAACTTATCTGCTCGGAAATAGTTCGCTGAAAAAAGAACGGAACGGTCGAGCTCATCATAATGCGTTTGACGCAACGCGAGCAAAGGTTGGTCCGTATGTAATTGTTCAGCGATTTTCGGATCAATACGTGGCTCGATGTGCGTCACGGCATGCGTGACACGTCGTCCAAGTTCTTTTTTCTAAAGCATCAAATAATGATGTCGAAGAGGTGAACTGCTCTTCATTTTTAATATAATGGCTTGGAATCTTATCGATACAATAGACGACAGGAACATCCCCTGCGAGTCGGATTCGTTCGATTCGATAAACCAATTCATCCGGACCAAGTTGAAAACGTTCTCGGTCGCGCTCAGTCGGTTGGACCATCTCGGATGATAACACTTCTGATGTCGGAACCATACCTGCGCGCGCAATCATTTCTGTTACGCTGTACAATTCTTCGATTCCAGAAGTAAACGGTGGTCTTGCATTGATAAACGTACCGACACCGTGTTTACGGATGACGATGTTCTCATCTTCAAGAATTCGTAATGCCTCTCGAAGAGTAGCTCGACTGACGCCAAGTTGCTTTGAAAGTTCAAACTCTGAAGGGAGCTTCTCGCCTTCCTTGTAAACGCCGTCATCGATGTCAGACTTGATCTTTTCAATCACACGTAAATAAAGCAAACGATGATCTAATTTAATCGACATGACGCATCTCCATCCTCTATCTAGTTGTAACCAGTGCTCAGACTTCTGACGTATGAGAACTCCAGCCAAGATAAGTATATGACGCCCAACACAATCCTGCAATCATTTTGTAACAGGTTAGAAGTCTGACTTCTGGCGCTTTTGTAACCCTTTTCATAACGCAATCAATAATGGAAGAAAATAGGGCATTCTACCTAAGAATGCCCCTTCTTTTTTCAACGCTTATTGCTCAGGTACTTCGATTTTTCCAGAAACGACATCTGATTTTGCTTTCTCAAGCGCAGTCAACGTCTTCTTCGAAATCTTTTCAGATGGTACGATATCAACTCCATCTTCTTTCAGACCATAACGAATCGTTTTGCCGCCCTCGAGTTTACCATCCTTCGCTGCGTTTGCTGTATCTTCGACTGCACTGTCGACACGTTTGATGACAGAAGTTAATGTAACGTCTTCCGGCATACCCTCTTCTTTTTGGTCTCGGTCGACACCGATGACTGAGACGTTTTCACCGTTTTTCTTGCGGTTTTTCGCCTCTGTGAAGACACCGTTTCCTGTACCACCTGCTGCTGGGAAGATGATATCTGCGCCTTTACCATACATTCCAGCTGCGATCGCTTGACCTTTTTCTGGAGCTGCGAAGTCTTCCGCATATTGGACATCGATTTTAATCTTCGGATTGACGGACTTAGCACCTGCTTCGAAACCGGCACGGAAACGCTCGATGACGTCCATCTTCATCCCACCAACGAAACCGATATGATCTTTTTTCGTCTCCATTGCAGCAACGATCCCTGCAAGATATGCTCCTTCATTTTCCTTGAATGTGATCGACGTGACGTTCTTTCCTTCAACGACGTTATCGATGATTGCGAATTGTGTGTCTTTGAATTGATCAGCAACTGTTTTGATATCCTCATTGAACGTGTTCCCGATTCCGAAAACTAAATCTTCTCCCCCACGAGCAAGACGCGATAGATTCGGTTGATAATCTTGTTGCGATTTAGATTGTAGATAAGAGAACCCTTCATTCTTTTGAAGTTTGTTGTCTTTACCGTACGCTTGCAGACCTTCCCAAGCGGATTGGTTGAACGATTTATCATCGATACCACCCTTATCGGCTACCATCGCAACAGAGAATTGATCTTTTTGATCGGCTTTCTCACCTGAACCACCACAAGCAACAAGACCAACCGTCGCTACTGACATCATCGATACGATTACCTGTTTCTTCTTCATTTCATCCATCTCCTCTGCAATTATGAGAGCGCTTTCATTATCTATTTGTGAAAAAGCCGCTCCCAGCCCTCGTGTTGAAGGTCGGTCACTCATATGACTGAGTATGCCAAAAACACTACTGAAAATCAACAGACGTCTGACAACTATTTTCATGAAAGCGATTTTATTTTTGATGCATTTATGAATTTTTCCAGTCATTTCTATTTATACAAAATCATCATGTCTTTTTTTCATATGTCTTTTCTTTTTTTGAGATACCGGGTCTTCTCTATACATTTTTCTAGAAAAGAAAAGGAAGCCCCGGAATATTCCACGACTTCCTTTCTACTCGATTAACGTCCCATGACGCGACGTGGTTTAGATCCTTCAGATGGACCAATTAGACCGTTTTCTTCTAACGCATCAATAAGACGGGCAGCTCGGTTGTAACCGATGCGGTACTTTCGTTGAATCATCGACGTTGATGCTGTCTCTTGTGTCAGAATGAACTGGACGACCTCATCGTAAAGTGGATCGTCGACCTCTGTTTCGCCCTCTGGTACATCTTTTGGAATCATCGCTTCAACATACTGTGCCTTTTGCTGACTGATGACATGATTGACGACCTTCTCGACTTCTTCGTCCGATAAAAAGGCTCCTTGTACGCGGACCGGTTTGTTCATGCCGTTACCAAGTAACAACATATCTCCTCGTCCGAGCAATTTATCAGCGCCTCCCGTATCAAGAATCGTCCGCGAGTCAGTCGCACTCGATACACTGAATGCGATCCGCGACGGGATATTCGCCTTGATGACACCGGTGATGATGTCAACACTCGGACGCTGCGTCGCAATGACCATATGAATTCCTGCTGCTCGCGCCATTTGTGCAAGTCGCATGATCGCATCTTCGACTTCGTTTGACGCGACCATCATCAAGTCAGCTAACTCATCGACGATGACAACGATGTACGGTAATCGTTGATGCACTTTCTCCTCTGCGTTCATCTTATCAATCAGTGCATTGTAGCCTTCGATGTTGCGCGCTCCGTTTTGACTGAAGATCTCATAACGGCGTTCCATTTCCGAGACGACCTGTTTTAATGCCTGTGCCGCTTTTTTAGGATCGGTGACGACGGGCGCTAAGAGGTGCGGAATGCCGTTGTAGACATTCAATTCGACCATTTTCGGGTCAATCATCATCAAGCGGACTTCATCCGGTCGTGCCCGCATCAATATCGAGACAATCATCCCATTAATACAGACCGATTTACCGGAACCCGTCGAACCGGCAACTAAGACGTGTGGCATCTTATTCAACTTCGCTGTCACCGTCTCACCAGAAATGCTTCGTCCGAGTGCGACGAGCAAACGATCGCTGTCAGATTGGACGCTCTCCGCTCCTAGTACTTCTCGAAGGGATACCATGGCGACTTCACGGTTCGGCACCTCGATTCCAACAGCCGCTTTACCCGGAATCGGTGCTTCGATCCGGATATCTTTTGCGGCTAACGCTAGCGCTAAGTCATCGGCGAGTCCCGTGATTCGACTAAGCTTGATTCCTTGTTTTGGTTCAATCTCGTACTTCGTGACACTAGGTCCGAGATGAATCTTTAAAACTTTTGCTCCGATCCCGAACGACTTTAAGGTCGCAATCAATTTCGTCGCATTGTCCTTCAATCGTTTGTTCTCACCGGACAAGTCTTTTGATGTTGGTTCTGCTAACAAATCAAGCGACGGCAATTGATAACCGTCGGGTGTCTCTGTCATCGTCAACGGTCCTTGTGTCTCCGCTGCTTGCGGTTCAACGTGATCCGTGAAACCGATGATCGGAACGTCTTGAATGTTGACGGAAGGATCTTCTGCTTCTTGTTCCGTTTCGATCGGTTCCTCGACAGTTGCTGGTCGCAACGTCTTCGGTTTTTTCTCACGAACCGGTTTCGCTTTCAACTCTTTTTCGACACGAGGACGTGGTGTCCGTTCACGATTGCGAAACTCTTCTGCACGTTCCCGGAGCCCAAGCCACAGCTCTCCATAAAACGATGGGCGTAGGATATGAACGGCCGTTCCGATGAAGAACAGACCAATCAAGAAGGCACCCGCGCTCGAAATATAATAAGCTGCGTTTTGATAGAGCCATCCATTGAGAATGCCACGCGGTGCTCCGAGCAATAGATCAATCCAGACGACTGAACCCATCAGTAACATCGACCATGCCCATTTCTGAGCACGCGACGCATTCGAGAGGAGTAAAAGTAGCACAGCACCGATTCCACCATATAATAAGGAACCGAACTGACCAATTAACCGCTCTCCTCCATCCGCTAGCGTCAGTCCGACTTTTCCGAACTCCCCGAAAGCGAGAACGAAAGCTAGTAATGAGACGATTGCGATGATGGTCGCATATGTACGATACGCAATCGGCTGACGTTGTTTCTTCGCTGCCGGTCGTTTCCGTGGCGGCGTTTTTTTTCGTACAGGTTTTCGTTTCGTCGTCGCCATACGTCATCCCTCCTGATAAAAAAACGGCTCAGTGGACCAGGTATTGGTCAATCTGAGCCGCTCGTTTGTTAAATCTCCATGATGATCGGAAGAATCATCGGGCGGCGTTTCGTCTGTTCATAGAGATAAGCACTCAGTTTATCTCGAATCAACGACTTCATCTCCGTCCAATCCAATTCTCCGTTTAATTTACCTTGTAGTTGTTTCGCAACGATTCGGTTCGCTTCGTTGATCATATCCTCTGATTCACGCATGTAGACGAATCCGCGAGAGATGATTTCTGGTCCCGAGACGATCGTTTTGTTTTTCCGGCTGATCGTAATGACACAAAGGACGACACCGTCTTGCGATAACAAGCGACGATCACGAAGGACGATGTTTCCGACATCACCCACACCGATTCCGTCGATCAAGACGTTTCCAGCGTTCACTTTGCGCGACATCCGTGCTTTGCGCTTCTCGAACTCAACGACATCCCCATTCTCGATAATGAAGATGTTGTTCGCATTGACGCCAACCGTCTGTGCGAGACGACTGTGTGCCTTTTGCATCCGGAATTCTCCGTGAATCGGTAGGAAGAATTTCGGTTTTATCAAGTTGAGCATTAGCTTCAGATCTTCCGCATGACCGTGACCGGACACGTGTACTTTCCGTTGGTTGTAAATGACATTCGCACCAGCACGGAATAAGAGATCGATCGTTTTCGAAACCGACTTTTCGTTACCTGGAATCGGCGAAGCCGCAACGACGACCGTATCGTTCAAGCGAATATTGACTTGCTTATGTGCATTACGCGCCATTCGTGTCAAGGCTGCCATCGGCTCACCTTGCGATCCTGTCGTCAAGATGACGACTTGGTTATCGTCGAGGCGGTTGATGTCAGATAGATCAATCAATGTTTTCTGTTTGAAGCGTAAGTAATTCAAACGCTGTGCCACTTCGACGTTATTGACCATGCTACGACCGACGACCGCTACTTTTCGATTGTTCGCTTCTGCTGCCGCAAACACTTGTTGTAGACGATGAATGTTCGAAGCGAATGAAGCTACGATGACACGACCTGGTGCCTCATAGATGACGTCGTTCAGTTCAGAACCGACGATCGATTCTGATCCAGACATCCCTGGTCGCTCTGCATTCGTTGAGTCAGACAGTAAGCAAAGCACTCCCCGTTGACCAATTGCTGCAATCTTCCCGAAATCCGCCTGTTTTCCATCAACTGGTGTGTAATCGAATTTGAAATCCCCTGTATGGACGATCGCACCTTGAGATGTTTGAATACATACCCCGACTGCATCCGGAATCGAGTGGTTGACCCGGAAGAACGTAATAAAATGACCTGCAACGGTTAATTTCGTCTTGGCATCAATTGGACGAAGATCTGCCTTTTTCAATAAACCGGCTTCTTTTAATTTGTGTTCAATCAAACCGAGCGTCAAACGTGTTCCGTAAACCGGTACTTTTAAGTCACGCAAGACGTAACTGAGTGCCCCGATATGATCCTCGTGACCATGGGTAATGAAAATCCCCTGAATCCGCTCTTTGTTTTCTTTTAAATAACTGATGTCTGGAATGACTTTATCGATTCCAAGCATCTCGTCTCCTGGGAACATTAATCCGGCATCGATGACGAAGATGTCCTCGTCGAGTTCGACGACGTACATGTTCTTCCCGATCTCACCGGCGCCACCAAGAGCAAAGACGCTTACTTTTTCCGTCTTCTTCTTTGACACAACATGACCTCCTATAATTCATATTCACTTTTCGTGAGCCGTCCACTTATCACTATCACTATTCTAGCCGAATTTTCACAATCTGCCAACAATCGGACTAGGAAATCTAAAAAAAACGTCATTCCTGCCACATTACTCCAGGAATGACGTTGATTACGTATTCAACAAATCTTCGACTTCTTCCGTTCGTTTCGCTTTTTCCGAACGGCTTGGACGTTCACCAGCCTTCAGTTCGTCGAGCGAATACCCGAACGTCATCTCAAAATGAGGATAGTCGACGAATCGTTTCCAATCGCCTCCCCATTCGAAACCGAGCGCTTTTCCGATATCCGCGACTTCGCGCCAATCACTTTTCCCTGACCGATTCCCGTCATACTCAAGGTCATACGAAATCTGGCCATTCACGAGCTGAACAAAATCGACAGCGAGTCCATAATTATGCATCGATTCACCACCACGTGCATTCGTGACGACTTCACCTGCCTTAGAACGTCCTTGTTCATAAAGCGCATTCTGTTGCTGAATCGAGCGGTATCCTTGCGTAATCTTGATATCGATATTGTAGCAAGAATGCGCCACACGGATCAGATCCTTTGCCCCCGCTTCGACAGCTGGGTGGAGACGCTTCAGGTTTGGCTCACTTGCATTGATTAAGCGATCTTCTCCTGCTACGTCTCGTGGACAACTATCAATCCCGAGCTCCGGTTGATCCATTAAAATCGTCGGCATCCGATTCATGGATGCCGCAAGAAACAATCCAATCGCAAACATCGTCAATAAAAATACGATCCAACCGAAGATTGTTCCCCGTTTCATCAGCGGCGAAGCTTCTTCCGAAGTTTTTGTAGAATCGGTAACCCAGTCTCAAGCAACAGATAGAGCGGACGATTGAGTACATAATCGAACTCACCGATTTTTTCAATCATCCGGCTGCCCCAACCAGATTTAAAGGCGTAGAGTCCCGCGTAATGATCATCCGGGTCTGTCGAACCACTGACTCCACCGAAGTCATAGGAGAGCGCACCATGTTCTTTTGCATATTGCATCATCGTCCATTGCATCAAGTGGTTCGGCATGAACTCCCGGTACTCGTTCGATGAAGCGCCGTATAAGTAATACGAGCGACGACCAGCAAGCGTCAAAAGACCACCAGACAGGATGACACCGTTTGGATGTTTAGCAGCAATCGTCATCAGTTCTGTCTTCGACTTCTCTGCTTTTTCGATTTGTGCTGTCGTCTGCTCCAAGCGATTGTTTAAGCTTTTTAGCTTCTTCTCGGCCGTCTCTTTCTCGAGTTGACGATGAATTTTCGAGAGTTCCTTGTCAGCTTGAAGTAATAAGGCTTCTGTATTCTCAAGCGCACGAACGACATCGAGTTTCGTCAAAAACAAGACTGCATCACCTTTTGGGTGAAGATGATCGTACAGATTTTCGAAATAATCCAGACCGCGGATTGAAAAACCATCCCGTTCGCCCGTCTCGACCATCAGCTTCGCGAATGTCTTTAGCCCTTCACGATCTGCTTGTTCGCATACGATCCCTTTGCGTTCAGCAAGGCGGACGTTGTAGCGGAACTTCGAATGGAAACCGTCGAAGATCTCTTTTTCTGTCCCTACAAGACTCGTCTCCATCGTAAAGCGTGGCTGCGCGTAGTCAAAACCGCCACCGAAGCCATTATGTTTGAAGCCAAGTCCTTGCATCTCCTGCAACAGACCAGGATATTCTTCCCGCTCGACGTTTGGATCAAATTTAATCGCAATTGCCTTCTGTTGTTTTGCGACACGAATCGCTTCGTCACGAAGGGCGCGAAGTGCGTCCGTATCTGTATAATCGACGACGAAACCGCGCGGTGCATAACAAAGCGTGAACGGTAGCTTCGGTACTTTCTTGAACAAAAGAAGACCAACTCCGGCAATCTCACCGGAAGCCGTTCCGACCGCGATACGTTCATGTGTCCATCCTGTCGCGCTTTTGACTTCTCCCCATGCTGGAAGCTGGAGTAAGTCGCCTTTGGGATGTGTTTTTACGAATGTTTCAAATTGATCTATGGTTACAACGATTGGTTGATAAGTCACTTCTGTTCCTCCATTTGCCGTATCATCTCTTTGACGATGATCTCCTCATCGAGCGGGAATTTCTCATCCCCAATGATTTGATATTTTTCATGGCCCTTACCGGCTAAGATGACGATATTATCTGGTCGTGCGAGACGTGCTGCGTAACGTACGGCCTCTTCCCGATCACCGATTTCAACGAACTGATCGTGTGTCATCCCTTTGGCGATGCCGGATGTGATTGAATCATACGCTTCATATCGTGGATCATCCGTCGTGATGACGACGGTTCCTGCGTACGTCGAAGCGAGTTCACCCATCTTCGGTCGTTTCGTAACATCGCGGTTTCCACCTGTCCCGATTAGGAAGACGATCTTTTCCTTCGGTACGTCAACGAGTGCTTTCAGACACTGTTCGATACCGTCAGGCGTATGCGCATAGTCGACATAGACGTTATATCCTTCAATCGGCAAGCGTTGCATCCGACCTTTTGCCGGACGGATTGCTGAAATCGCGCCTGCGATCGTCGCTAGCTCATATCCGCAAGATAAGAGGATCCCTGTCGCAAGCAACAGATTGTAGACGTTGAAGCGACCGATGAAATTCGCCGTGACATCGACTTGTTTTTCCTTGTACAGCATCGTGAACGTCGTTTGTTGAAGCGACTGTTCAATCGCCGTTGCTCGGAGGTCAGCTGCGTTGTCGATGCCGTATGTCATGACACGAGCACCTGTCATCATCTCATACAGCTCACTCGTCGGATCATCCGCATTCAAGATTGCAACTTTCTCTGTCGACAGCCGTTGACCGAGTTGTGCGAACAACAATCCTTTGGCACGCGCATAGTTTTCAAATGTTTTGTGGAAATCAAGGTGATCATGCGTCAGATTTGTGAATCCCGCAACGTCGTAATCGACACCCGTTACCCGACCAAGCTCTAATCCATGTGAAGAAACTTCCATGATGACATCTTGGACATCTTCTTCATGCATCTGATGCAGAAATGCTTGTAACTCGGAGCTTTGTGGTGTCGTATTGCGACTTGGCACGACGCGGTCACCAATCTTGACTTCAACCGTACCGATGATACCCGTCTTCCGACCAAGGTGCGCTAATATATCACGGACGATCGTCGTCGTCGTCGTTTTCCCATTCGTTCCCGTAATACCAATCATCCGCATCTTTTCAGAAGGATAATCATAGAATTTGCCAGCCAACTCGGCAATGGCACGTGATGTACTACGAACAAGAATGACAGGAATCGACACGTCGACCGGTTGTTCCGCGACGATTGCGACCGCTCCTTGTGCTTCCGCCTGTTTAGCATAGTCGTGTCCATCAACAGTATATCCTTTGATGGCGACGAACAATGTTCCCGGTTTAACATCCCGTGAATCGGTCGTGATGGACGTAACGTCCACCTCTACCATTCGTTCGATTTTTTGCGTCTGTATGACTTGAATCAATTCAGCTAAATTCAACGGTATTCCTTCTTTCTCGACATCGTCATTTCATATGTTTCATCTATTCCGTTCTGCTATCATGCTTCCTCTTCTTCGTCTGCCGGAAGAATATAGGCCTTTGCCGGTTCCTCCGAAAAGATATGCTCAATCAGCCCTTCGATGTCCGATGGACGAATCCGTTCGACATCCGCTAACACTTCTTCAAGTGATGGGTGACGATGCAGATACAACTCATTTCGGGCGTTTCGATTCATGTGACTCGATGTGCCTTCGTTCCCTAGAATCAGAGAACCTTTCAGCTGTTCAATCCCATCTTCGAGTTCCTTCGTCGATAATCCATCCCGCTTCAAGCGATCGATTTCAGCAGCGAGGACCTGTTCGACCTCTTCGACTGATTCCGGAGACGTGCCGACATAGATCGTGAACGTTCCATGATCGTCAAACGTCGTGTAATAGGAAAAGACTGAATAGGCAAGACCGCGTTCCTCTCGGATGGATTGGAACAAGCGACTCGACATCGTCGCACCGAATGCATTATTGAGTAAGGCGAGGGCAGGCAAACGTGGATCAGCAGAAGGAATCGCACGGAAATTATAACAAATATGAGCCTGCTCCGTATCCTTTTCCTTACGAATCACACCATTTTGTAACCTTGGCTCTGTCGTCTCGCGTGTCTTCGATCGTGATTCGAGGATTGACATCCGCTCTTGAATCTGCGCAATCAACTCGTCTGAGACGTTTCCGGCAACGGAAATGACGATTTGATCCGGAGCATACGCTTCTTCGAGATATCGTCCGATCATCGTTCGATCAATCCGAAGCACACTCTCTTCCGTTCCAAGAATCGGTCGAGCCATGACATCCTCTCCGTAAGCCGCAACAGCTAATAACTCATGGACGAGATCATCCGGTGTGTCATCGTACATCTTGATTTCTTCAATGACGACCTTTTTCTCTTTTTCCAGTTCATCCGCGTCAAACGTCGATTCGAGGAACATGTCCGCCAATACGTGAAAGGCTTCTCCTGCATGTTCATCTAGTGTCTTGACGTAATAACACGTTTGATCCTTACTCGTGAACGCATTAATATTTCCACCAAGTCGGTCAAAGTAAACCGCAATCTCTTTTGCCGTATGGCGTTTTGTTCCTTTAAACATCATATGCTCGATGAGATGACTGATCCCATGCTCCTCGATCTGTTCCGTCCGGCTTCCTGCTTGAATGAAGATTCCGGTCGCGACGCTGCGTGCTTCCGGCATTCGTTCAACGATCAGTCGAACTCCGTTTTCTAATTGTATCCGTTCGATCATAGTAATTCCTCCAAATATAGGAAACAAGGTGGCTCTCGTTGCATTCTCTGCATCGTCGAGCCACCTTGGATTCATTAGTTACGACGTGGTGGACGTTGTCCGTCACGTGGTGGGCGTGAACCCTGATCCCGGCGTGGCGGGCGGTTCTCACGCTCTGTCTTTTTCTTTTCTTCATACGCTGCACGATCTTCTTCGCTTAAGCCTTCGACGAGCAGGACTTTGTGCGAAGCGTTGACGCGTCCCTTGTCATCGATTTCTGTGACACGGACTTTTAGCTTATCTCCAAGTTTGACGACATCTTCCGTTTGACCAACACGGTTAAGTGCGAGTTCCGAAATGTGGACGAGTGCGTCTTTTCCTTTGAACAATTCGACGAATGCACCGAATTTCTCAACACGACGAACTGTTCCATCGAACTCTTCTCCGACGACGACTTCACGGACGATATCTTCGACCAATTGACGGGCACGATCGATGCCAGCTTGATCCGTCGATGCGATGAAGACGGTTCCGTCTTGATCGATATCGATCTTGACGCCTGTCTCATCGATGATACCGTTGATGACTTTACCACCAGGTCCGATAACATCACGGATTTTATCTGGATTGATTTTGAGTGTGACGATTTTTGGCGCGTATTGTGACAATTCGACACGTGGTTCAGCGATGACCGTTTGCATATGCTCAAGAATGTGCAGACGACCAAGACGTGCTTGTTCGAGTGCTTCTTCGAGGATTTGACGCGTGATCCCGCCAATTTTCATATCCATTTGCAGAGCTGTGACACCTTCGTGAGTTCCAGCGACTTTGAAGTCCATATCTCCGAGATGATCTTCCATCCCTTGGATATCTGTCAAGATCGAGTAATTGTCGCCTTCCATGATCAAGCCCATCGCAATACCAGCGACAGGTGCTTTGAGTGGAACACCAGCATCCATCATGGCAAGGATCGAACCACAGATTGAAGCCTGTGATGAAGAACCGTTCGACTCAAGGACTTCCGACACGAGACGAATCGTGTACGGGAAATCGACTTCATTCGGAAGAACTGGCAAGAGTGCGCGTTCTCCAAGTGCCCCGTGACCGATTTCACGACGACCTGGTGCACGCATCGGACGTGCTTCTCCGACTGAGAATGGCGGGAAGTTATAGTGGTGCATGAAACGTTTCTCTTCCTTCAGACCAAGACCATCGATGATTTGAGCGTCACCCGCAACACCGAGTGTCGCAACAGACAAGACTTGCGTCTGACCGCGAGTGAACAAACCTGAACCGTGTGCACGTGGTAAGAGACCGACTTCTGAATCGAGTGGACGGATCTCAGCAAGACCACGACCATCTGGACGGACTTTGTCTTCCGTGATGAGACGACGGACTTCGTCTTTGACGAACTTGTTGAGAACGCCTGATACTTCTGCCAGTTGCTCTGCTGTGACTGACTCGTCAGCTGCATACAACTCGATGTATTTTGCGATGACTTCGTTGATGGCAACGTCACGTGCTTGTTTTTCTTCGACTTGAACTGCTTGTGTGACTTCTGCCAATGCTTCTGTTTTCAGGCGATTGACGATTGTCTCATCGAAGCTTGATACCGTGTAGTCGAACTTCTCTTTACCGACTTGTGCGACGATTTCTTCTTGGAACGCGATCATTTCCTTGATGACATCGTGTCCGAGCAAGATCGCTTCAAGCATTGCTTGTTCCGATACTTCCTTCGCACCTGCTTCAACCATGTTGACGGCATGTTTCGTTCCGGCAACTTGAAGGTCGATGTCGCTAACTTCCATTTGCGCTGAAGTCGGGTTCACGACGAACTCTCCGTCGACGCGACCGATTGTCACGCCTGCGATTGGACCGTCGAAGGGAATATCCGAGATCGAAAGCGCAATCGAAGCTCCGATCATCGCAGCGACTTCTGGTGAATTGTCAGCATCTGACGAAAGAACCGTCGTCGCGACTTGAACGTCGTGACGGAAACCGTCCGGGAATAGTGGACGGATCGGACGGTCGATCAGACGCGAAGTCAAGATCGCGCTCTCTCCAGGGCGTCCTTCACGTTTGAGGAATCCACCTGGGATTTTCCCTGCCGCATATAATTTTTCTTCATAGTTCACTGTTAATGGGAAGAAATCTAAGTCCTTCGGTTGTTTTGATGCAACGACCGTAGCAAGAACGGCT
Organism: Exiguobacterium acetylicum DSM 20416; assembly: GCF_000702605.1. Lineage (NCBI taxonomy): Bacteria > Bacillati > Bacillota > Bacilli > Caryophanales > Exiguobacterium > Exiguobacterium acetylicum. The sequence goes on from NZ_JNIR01000001.1 coordinate 1,492,734, forward strand.
GTATCGCCGTAACGAATCAATGCTGCTCCGTTCGCTTGTTTTGCTAATTGACCGATTTCAATCGTTAATGGACGTCCACCGAGTTCGGTCGAAAACGTCTGTTTTGTTTGTGACATGCACAAATCTCCTCTCACTGCTATCCGTTTTTTCATTCAAATCTAATTATGTAGGTTCTTGCGCAAAAAGTCCATGAATCGGCAAAAAAAGAAACAGGAGACGATGCTCCTGCTTCCCTACCTCGTTCTCGTCGGGATTAGCGACGGAGACCAAGACGCTCGATCAACGAACGGTAACGTGCAACATCCTTGTTACGAAGGTATGTGAGCAAGTTACGGCGACGACCGACCATTTTCAAGAGACCACGACGTGAGTGGTGATCCTTTTTGTGTGTACGTAAGTGATCGTTCAAAGTTGTGATCTGTTCAGTTAAAACAGCAACTTGTACTTCCGGCGAACCAGTATCGCCTTGTTTCGTAGCATATGCTTCGATGATTTCGTTTTTACGTTCTTTTGTGAGTGCCATTGTCACTCCACCTCCATCTTATAAATGACCGTATTCCCGAGCATCGGATGGTGAGACCAGATGCCAAGTGAATCGGCTGTACGTGATCGTACTGACCTATCATAACGAACCCTGTCCGTACTGTCAAACGCTTAATCGTGTATTTGCCTCTTCACGGTCCCGTGCCAATTGTTCTTTCAATTGATCGATACCATTGAAGGCTTTTTCATCGCGTAAGTAAGCGATCCATTCAAGCGTCAATTCTTGACCATAAAGATCCTCATCAAAGTCAAGAAGATGTGTCTCAATACTGACGTCTCCCGTCTCATAAAACGTCGGGCGTCTGCCGACGTTCGTCATCGCTTTGAATCGACGACCGTCCGCTAAGCGAACGAATGTCGCATACACACCAAGTTTCGGTATGACGTAGGCGAATTCTGGGCGCATGTTGGCTGTCGGGAAGCCAATTTGTCGACCGCGTGCGTCACCATGAATGATTGTACCTTTGATTTGGTAGGGTTCACCAAGCAAACGTGCAGCCGGTTCGACTTCTCCTGCAGCAAGTAAACGACGAATCCGGGTTGAGCTGATTTTTTCTGCTTCTTCTTGGAACTCTGCTACAACGGTGTGTGTGAACGTGCCCCGACTATGAAAATCAAGCGTCGTCATTTTGCCAGCTCCGAAGCGACCGTAGGAATAATCAAATCCAGCGACGACATGCTCTGCTCCAGACGCAATCAGATATTCATCGACGAAAGCTTGCGGTGACAATTCCGAGAAAGGAATCGTGAACTCAATTACATAAACACGATCGACACCAAGGCGTTCGATTTTCTCTAATTTACGTTCAAGCGGCGTGATGTAGCGGACCGGTTCATCCCCTTTACCAAGTACTTGTTTCGGATGTGGATCAAAGGTCATGACAGCCAAAGGCAGGCGACGAGCCTCCGCTTCTTTCCGTGCTGCTGCGATGACTTGCTGATGTCCGAGATGTACACCGTCAAAAAAGCCAAGTGCGATGACAGCAGGGGCTTTTTGAGGCTGTTCCGGATATGTCAAATGTATGATGTCCATGATGCTCTCTCCGATCTTAATCGATTTGTAGCATGACCTCGACGCGTGCTACCTGTTCTTCTGGAAGACGTCGATATAGTGCTAAAGGTACGTCCTCTTCATTATAGACAGTAAACAGCTCGAATTCGACTGGAATGCTTGTCAGCTTTGCTCCGTTCAAGACACGCTGCGCTGTTGCTGCATCGACCGTCAATCGTGGCCATTTTTGGATGACGTGTTCGATCGGTAGGACGTGTTGCATCCGTTCTTCGACTGTCTCGTATGATTCGAGCGTCTCGAGTGTGACGGTGTCCGTCTCAGCAATCGCACCAGAACCTGTCCGACGTAAGTCGCTCATGTGTGCGGCATAACCGAGGCGTTCTCCGATTTCGACTGCTAGCGTCCGGATATACGTCCCTTTTCCACAGGCGATATCGAGGCGGAAGCGACAAAGACCATCTTCGAACACAAGGTCCGATGTCCGTTCCAATCGATCGATACGGACGATCCGTGTCGGTCGCTCGACTTCAATGCCTTTTCGTGCATATTCGTATAGTTTCCTCCCGTTCACTTTGACTGCTGAATAATACGGTGGCGTCTGCTCGATCTCCCCTGTCAATGCGCTCAGAATATCAGCGATTACCTCTTCAGTAATACTTCCGGGCTCGACCGGTGTTTCACGAACCGTCTCCCCGTGTGCATCTTCCGTCGTCGTTGCGAAGCCGATCGTCACTTCCGCCGCGTAACGTTTTCCTTCATCCGTGATGAACCGGGCAAGCTTCGTCGCTCGACCGAGACAGATCGGTAAGACACCTGTTACTTCCGGGTCAAGTGTCCCTGTATGTCCGACTTTTTTCGTCTGAAACAAGCGACGTAGACGAAAGACACAGTCATGACTGGTCATTCCGGCTGGTTTATCTAGTGGTAATACTCCGATGGGTTCCACGTGATGTCCTCCTTGAAAAAAAGGCAACCACACGCGTGGTTGCCTTAGGTGTTAATCTTTGTTCAAATTCCGAAGCAACTCATCAATGCGTGATCCGTATTCGACAGAAGAATCGACCTCGAACAACAGTTCAGGTGTTTTCCGTAGACGAATCCGCGATCCGATTTCCTTACGCATGAAGCCTTTTGATTTTTCAAGACCGATGCGCGCATCCTCACGTGCTTTTTCGTCACCGAGGACCGAATAGAAGATCGTCGCTTGTTGCAAGTCTCCTGTCACTTCGACACCTGTGACGGTAATCGGCTTGACGCGTGGATCCTTGACATCTTTGATGAGCAGTTGCGTAATTTCCTTACGCACCTGTTCGGCGACACGATTCGAGCGTAAACTCATGTTTGTTCCCTCCAGTTCGGAAGAATGGATTCCGTTCTGTTACTTCCGTTTGACTTCTTCCATAATGAACGCTTCGATGACATCATCAACTTTCACATCATCATAACGTTCGATCTTAATACCACACTCGTAACCAGCAGCGACTTCTTTGACATCATCTTTGAAGCGGCGAAGTGTATCGAGTTTTCCTTCGTAGATGACGATACTATCACGAACGACACGGACACCTGCATCACGCGTTAACTTACCTTCCGTGACATATCCACCTGCGATCGTACCGACTTTCGATACTTTGATGACATCGCGGACTTCAGCTTGACCGATGATTTTCTCGACGAACTCAGGATCAAGGAGACCTTTCATCGCTTGCTCGATTTCTTCAATCGCATTGTAGATGATCCGGTGAAGACGAATTTCGACTTTCTCCTGATCTGCCATTGATTTCGCGTTACCATCCGGACGAACGTTGAATCCGATGATGATCGCATTTGCTGCTGAGGCGAGGATAACGTCACCTTCTGTGATCGCACCAACACCTGAGTGTACGATGTTAATTTTAACACCTTCGACATCAATTTTCTTCAATGAACCGGCTAAGGCTTCAACTGAACCTTGAACGTCACCTTTGATGATGATGTTGAGGTCCTTAACTTCGCCTTCTTTGATGCGGTCGAAGAGATCTTCTAAGCTAACTTTCGCTGAATCGCGACGTTGTGCTTCGATTTCACGTTGGTAACGTGCTTCACCGATTTGACGTGCTTTTTTCTCATCTTCGAATGCGAAGAATTGATCGCCCGCTTTCGGAACATCGTTTAAACCTGTGATTTCGATTGGCGTCGATGGTCCGACTTCTTTGACACGACGACCGATATCGTTGACCATTGCCCGGATACGACCGAACGTGTGACCGACGACGATCGGGTCACCAACACGAAGTGTTCCGTGTTGAACGAGAAGTGTAGCGACTGGACCGCGTCCTTTATCGAGTTTCGCCTCGATGACTGTTCCGCGACCGTTCATGTCTGGTGTTGATTTGTATTCTTGAACTTCTGAAACGAGAAGGATCATCTCGAGCAATTCGTCGATGCCGTCTCCTTTAAGAGCTGAAACCGGTACGAAGATCGTATCGCCGCCCCAGTCTTCTGCAACGAGTTCGAACTCTGTCAATTCTTGTTTGACACGGTCAGGGTTCGCACCCTCTTTATCCATCTTGTTGACCGCAACGATGATTGGAACGCCAGCTGCTTTCGCGTGGCTGATCGCTTCTTCCGTCTGCGGCATGACACCGTCATCGGCTGCAACGACGATGATCGCGATATCCGTGACATCTGCTCCACATGCACGCATCGTCGTGAACGCCGCGTGACCTGGTGTATCGAGGAACGTGATCTTCTTGCCGTCGATCTCAACTTGGTAAGCACCGATGTGCTGCGTGATCCCGCCGGCTTCGCCTGCAGTGACCTTCGTGTTACGGATCGAGTCGAGCAATGTCGTTTTACCGTGGTCGACGTGTCCCATGATCGTAACGACCGGTGGACGCTCAGACAATTCGTACTTGTCAAGGTTCAATTCATATTGATCAAAGTCCGTCTCATCGACTTGGACTGTCTTTTCGACTTCAAAACCAAACTCTGTCGCGAGCAGTTCGACTGTCTCGTCATCAAGATCTTGGTTGATTGTCGCCATGACACCGAGACCCATCAATTTCATGATCAATTCATTTGGTTTTTTCGCCATTTTTTCAGCGAGTTCACCGACTGTCAAGTTATCAGAGTATTGAACGACGTTTGCCATCGCCTCTTCTTGCGCCCGGCGAGCTGCTTTCCGTTGACTCGACTTCGAGTTCGGATCCGCTACTTCGAGTTTACGCGGTTCTGCTTTCTTTTGGTTCGGACGACGTTTGCCGCCACGGTTGTTACGGTTGCCGAATTCTGGGCGTCCGCCTTTGCTGTTACGTGATTGGTTACCTGCTGGTTTGTTTGTACTTCCTGGTCGGTTCGGTTTATTATCTGATTTCACTTGTTTTGGAGCCTCCGTCTTTTGAGCCCGATATTTTTCGGGATTAAATACTTGATCGAGTTGCTGTACTGTCTGTTCATCTAATACTGCCATATGATTCTTGACTGGTTTCTCCAGCTTTTCGAGCTGGGTGATGACCTGCTTACTTGTTACGTTTTGTTCCTTGGCGAATTCGTATACACGTTTACCCAAAGGATCCACCTCCAATTAGTCGTTCGAGAGGAGTTCAGTTAGCTTTTTCGCAAATCCGGCTTCATTGACTGACACGACAACACGCGCATCCTTTCCTAATGCTTGACCGAGAATCGTCCGGTCGGCGACTTCTAGGTAAGGAACCTGATAACTCGTACATTTATCTGTGACTTTCTTACGCGTGGCAGCCCCCGCATCTGCTGCTAAGAGAACAAGCTTCGCTTGTCCTCCTCGTACTTCTTTCAGTACGAGTTCTTCTCCCGTCGTCACTTTTCTAGCTCGATTCGCGAGACCGAGAAGGGATTCCCATTTACTCATTTGTACCTCCCGCGATTTCAAGCAATTCATCGTATAAGGCATCTGTCGTCTTGACCTTCAAATGATGATCAAGCGTCCGTTTTTTCTTCGCCGTCGCAATGACTGCCGCATCTTTCGATAAATAGGCACCTCGCCCATTCATCTTACCATTTAAATCGATGACGACCTCTTGTTCAGGTGTTCGGACGACACGAATTAATTCTTTTTTCGGCTTCATTTCTTGTGTGATGACACACTTGCGTAATGGTACCTTTTTTTGCACGAATTATTCCTCGCCTTCGACTTGGACCGCTTCTACTGCCGGCTCTTCCGTCGCGAAGACATCTTCGAGATCCATCGCTTCCGCTTCAGACTCGCTCTTAATGTCGATTTTCCATCCTGTCAACTTCGCTGCGAGACGCGCGTTTTGACCACGTTTCCCGATTGCAAGTGACAATTGGAAATCCGGAACGACGACAATCGTCGCTTTCGCCGGTTCGTTGACGTAGACCGCAACGACTTGAGCTGGGCTGAGTGCATTCGCAACATATTCTTTCGGATCATCCGAGTAACGGACGATATCGATTTTTTCCCCGTTCAAATCATTGACGATGCGTTGAACACGTGCCCCTTTTTGCCCGACACATGCACCGACTGGATCGATGTCGTCCGCTGCGACTGCGATTTTCGAACGGTCGCCCGCTTCACGCGCCACAGACTTAACTTCGACTTCGCCACTTGAAATCTCTGGTACTTCGATTTCGAAGAGACGTTTTAAGAGACCTGGATGTGTCCGTGATACGAGAATCGATGCCCCTGATCCTTTAACCATCGGATCAACCTTCGTGACGTACACCTTGATGCGATCACGAATCCCGAAACGCTCGTTCGGCATTTGCTCGTGTGTCGTCAAGACAGCTTCGATACCTTCTAGGTTGACGTACAAGTTGCGTGCATCTTGACGCTCAACGATACCTGTCATGATCTCATCTTCACGATCCGCAAAGTGATTGTAGATGCGTTCACGTTCTGCTTCACGCATTTTTTGTGTGACGATCTGCTTCGCCGTTTGTGCCGCAACACGACCGAAGTCGCCTGGCGTCACTTCGACTTTATGGAAATCGCCGAGTTCATATGTCGGATCGATCTCGTGCGCTTCTTCAAGCGAAAGTTGCTCTTCTGGTTGTGTCAATCGTTCGACGACTTCCTTGAGTGCGAAGACACGGATGTCTCCTGTCTGCTGGTCGAATTCGACCTTTACAGCCTCCGATTCTTTTCCGAAGTTGCGTCGGTACGCTGAAATCAATGCCTGTTCGAGCGCATCGATGATGATGTTCTTGTCAATTTCCTTCTCTTTCGCGATTTGATTGATCGCCTCGAGTAACTGTGGTCCCATCGTTCTCTTCCTTTCCGTCAGAACATTACCGCAAGTCGCGCAAGTGAAATCTTGTCGACCGGTATCTCAATTTTCAATTTTCTTGTTTTGACACGCACTTCGATTTCAAGCATCTCAGGTGTGTACGCGAGCAACGTTCCTTCGAATTCAACCGCATTCTTTACTGGATCGTGCGTTTTGATATACACATGTTTCCCAATCGCCTTTTCGAAGTCCTCGTCTTTCTTCAGTGGACGTTCCGCTCCTGGACTAGCGACGTCGAGGTAATACGGCTCGTCGATCGGATCATTGTCATTCAATGCTTCCGATAACTGTTCATTGATTTTGACGCAGTCTTCAAGATCCACGCCACCCTCTTTGTCGATGGAGACACGTAGGAACCAATCCGCCCCTTCTTTGACGAATTCAACGTCGACTAGCTCCATCCCCTCTCGTTCGACGATTGGTTTTGCGAGCGCTTCGACCTTTTCCGTTACGTTCGTCATCTTCATCCTCCTTCAAAAAACAAACAAGAAAGGAGCAGGTCCCCCTACTCCTTCCAAGTCGTAGTATAAAAAACATTTCCTCACTCAATATAGCATAGGAAAGCGCTCAAAGCAAGTGTTCCTAAGGGCTTACAAGTCGAACAAGGAGAGCTGATTCTCGTCCGGTAACCCTTCGAGACAGCCTAGGTTATCGAGTGTCTCGATGATCGTTTTCGATAACTTGGCACGTTTTTGGAGGTCTTCCTTCGAGAGGAATTCGCCACCTTTACGTGCTTCGACGATCTGCTTCGCTGCATTCGTCCCGAGACCTGTCACGGCATTAAACGGTGGTAACAACGTATCCCCGTCAATGAGGAATTCCGTTGCACTTGAGCGGTAGAGATCGACCTTTTGGAACGTAAAGCCCCGTTCGATCATCTCAAGCGCGATTTCAAGAACCGTGTACAATCCCTTGTCCTTCGCCGTTGCCTCGAATCCTTTATCCTTGATGTCTTGCAAGACTTTCCGGACGGCTGCAGAGCCTTTATTCATCGCACCGATATCAAAGTCACCCGCACGTACCGTAAAGTACGAAGCGTAGTAATACATTGGATGATGGACTTTATAGTAGGCGATCCGAACAGCCATTAAGACATAGGCAGCAGCATGGGCTTTCGGGAACATGTACTTGATTTTCTTACAAGAATCGATATACCAGAGCGGCACATCGTTCTCGATCATCGCCTCTTCCATGTCAATCGAGAGTCCTTTCCCTTTTCGGACCGACTCCATGATTTTAAAAGCAAGTGACGGTTCAAGACCGGCATAGATCAAGTAGACCATGATGTCATCTCGACAACCGATGACGTCTTTTAATTCACATGTTCCGTTGTAGATCAATTCGCTGGCGTTTCCGAGCCAGACATCCGTTCCGTGCGAGAGTCCTGAAATCTGGACGAACTCCGAGAACGTCGTCGGTTTCGTCTCTTCTAACATTTGGCGGACGAACTTTGTTCCAAACTCGGGAATACCGAGCGTTCCCGTTTTTGAATCGATTTGCTCCGGCGTCACGCCGATCGATTCCGTCGAACTGAAAATTTTCATGACTTCCGGGTCATCGACCGGAATCGTCTTCGGATCTCGTCCTGATAAATCCTGTAGCATCCGAATCATGGTCGGGTCATCGTGACCGAGGATATCGAGTTTGAGTAAGTTATCGTGAATCGAGTGGAAGTCAAAGTGTGTCGTCTTCCATTCAGAACCCATATCATCTGCCGGATATTGAATCGGACTAATATCATAAATATCCATATAGTCCGGTACGACGATGATCCCACCTGGGTGTTGCCCAGTCGTTCGTTTGACGCCGGTGACACCACTGACGAGACGATCGACTTCCGCATTCCGATACGTCAGCTCATTCTCCGACTGATACCCTTTGACATAGCCATACGCCGTCTTCTCGGCAATCGTTCCGATTGTTCCGGCACGGTAGACGTAATCGTCACCGAACAAGACTTTCGTATAGGCGTGTGCTTGCGGCTGATATTCTCCACTGAAGTTCAAATCGATATCCGGTACTTTATCCCCTTTAAATCCAAGGAACGTTTCAAACGGAATATCATGACCGTCTTTAAATAACGGGATATCACATTTCGAACAGGATTTATCCGGTAAATCGAATCCCGAACCGACAGAACCGTCATCGAAGAACTCCGATTCCTTACAATTCGGACAGACATAGTGTGGCGGCAAGGGATTGACTTCGGTGATCTCGGTCATCGTCGCAACGAGACTTGATCCGACCGACCCCCGTGAACCGACCAAATAGCCGTCGTCGAGTGATTTTTTAACGAGTTTATGAGAAATCAAATAGATGACGGCGAATCCGTGACCGATGATTGACTTCAACTCTTTTTCGAGTCGTGCTTCGACGATTTCCGGTAACGTCTCTCCGTAAATCCGGTGCGCCATATCGTACGACAAGTTCCGAACTTCTTCATCCGCCCCTTCGATCTTTGGTGTATAGAGATCTTTTGGAATGATGTCGATGTTCTCGAACTGTTCCGCGACGGCTTGACTGTTCGTGATGACGAGACGTTCCGATACATCTGGCCCGAGGAACTTGAAGTCATCCATCATTTCCTTCGTCGTCCGGAAGTGTGCCGGTGGCAGTTGTTTTCGCATGTTCAGCATGTTCGCTCCACCTTGCGTCCGGATCAAAATCTCCCGGTACGTGGCGTCATGTTGATCGAGGTAATGCACGTTCCCTGTCGCAACTGGTAAGATATCATGTTCTTCCGCGACACGGATGATTTTTTTGATCAGTTCGCGCAGTTCGAGTTCATTCTGAACGATTTCCCGCTCGATCAAATGACCATACATCGCGGGTGGCTGAATCTCGATGAAATCATAGAACTGCATCACTTTCGCTAAATCTTCGTCTGACTTGTTCAAAGCGGCATCAAACACTTCGCCATTATCGCAAGCTGATCCGATGATCAAACCATCCCGGTGCGCGACGAGTTGCGAGCGCGGTGTGCGGACGACACGGTGCACGTGTTTCGTATGAGCAATCGAAATCAATTGGTACAAATTCTTCAAGCCCGTCCGGTTCTTCGCATAGACCGTCGCGTGGTATGGTCGTGCCCGCGAGATATCTTTCCCCATCTCCCGGTTGAGTGAGGCGTGTGTCTTCATGTCGAACATCTCATCTGCCATTTGAAGCAACTTGACCATCAAATATCCCGTCGCTTCCGCGTCATAGATGGCGCGGTGATGTTGCGTCAATTCGATATCAAATCGTTTCGCGAGTGTGTTCAATCGGTGATTTTTTAGCGTCGGCATCAAGACACGGGCTAGCTCAAGCGTATCAATGACCGGCAAGACCGATTCATCGTGTCCACCAGACCGGAGTGTCGCATTCAAGAACCCGATATCAAACGAAGCATTATGGGCAACGAGAATCGAGTCGCCGACCCAGTCCATGAACTCCTTGACGACTTGTTCCGGGTCTGGTTTTCCGCGGACCATATCATCGGTGATCCCTGTCAAATCAATCGTCGTCGCCGACAACAGGTGTTTCGGATCCGCGAATGCTTCGAACTTATCGATGATATCACCGTCGTGGATCTTGACGGCTGCGAGTTCAATGATTTTGTTGTACATCGCCGATAAACCAGTCGTCTCGACGTCAAAGACGACGAATGTCGCGTCATCTAAGTTACGTTCTACCGGATGATAGGCGACTTGCACCCCGTCATCGACGACATTCGCTTCGATTCCGTATAGTACCTTGATATCGTTTTTCTTTCCGGCATAGTAGGCATCCGGGAAACTTTGGGCGCCAGCGTGATCCGTGATCGCAACAGCAGGATGACCCCATTTTGCTGCGCGTTCGACGTATTTCGTCACGTTCATGACAGCGTCCATCTGACTCATTTGCGAGTGCGCATGTAACTCGACACGCTTCTCACCTGCCCAAGGGTCAGCCGGTGCTTCCATCTTCACTTCTGACAGTTGGGCAATCATCATACAGAGATCGCGTAGGAATGTATCGAACTCAACGCGACCTGCCGCCTGGATCCACATCCCTTTTTTGATGGCTGAGAGGATCTTGACGTCTGTTTCGTCACGCGCAAACATCTTGACGACGAGGGAGTCCGTATAGTCCGTCATCTTGAACGTAAAGATCGTCTTTCCACTTCGTAGTTCACGACTCTCTGCCGAGAAGACGAGACCACGGATCGCAATCCGTCGTTCCTCATCTTGGATCGTCTTAATCGGGACAATCTCATCTTGAATTGGTTTCCCGATCCGGATCTCAACCGGTCCTTCATCGTCATCCCGCGATTGTTCCCGCTTGAATTGCAACTCGAGCATCCGTTTTGCTTCTTCCATGTCTTCCTGTTTCACCTGATTGCGCAACGCTTCTTGTTTCGATTCGTTGATTTGAACAATCGGTTCACAGTTGAATTTCGGAAATCCGTAAGCACTGTAAAGTAACTGCAACTCACCACATAAGCTACTTTTTAAGAATCCTGCTTCCGGTTCACTCCGGACCGGAATGAATAATTTCTGTTCTTTGAACTCCGGTAAGACCCGTCCAAGTTGTGTCCGCATCGCCGATGAGACATCTGCGAGATCCTGCACGACGTATGGCCAGTAATCATGATACAGGCGTTCGTCTGGTCGACTATCCGCATGTAGGATGATTTTGACTTCGGCGAATTGCTGATACCGACTGACTAAGCGACTCGTAAAGAGTTGATAAACGTTTTGGGGTAAAACATGTGGCAAGCGGATCTCAAATGTCCAGGTTGCTTTTGCTTTATTAACGCGAAGCTTCTCAAGGACTGCTTCGTTAAAGTATTCTTCAATGATACCGTTCGGTAATTCCAAGTCACTGAGTAACAGTGACATGCGTTGTTGTGTATCCACTCGCAATTGTGCTGTCTGATCGCTTCACACCGTGACAGCAACTCCTCCTCCTCTTGCGGATTGCCCAAGGGGCGAATGGGTGTGAGACAAGAAAACAGTCACTTTATGAAAAGTGACCGTCTCCATACTTTATTCTAAACCTTCATAGAGTGAACGAACAGCCTCAACAACTTGTTCTTGTCCAATTTCTTCTGCATCGCCACCACGACGGGCTTTTAATTCGACGATTCCTTCTGCCGCTTTTTTCCCGACGTTCAAACGAACCGGTAGACCGATCAAATCAGCATCGGCGAACTTGACGCCTGCTCGTTCTTTCCGGTCGTCAAGTAAGACGCTAAAACCTGCAGCTGTCAACTCACGATATAGCGTCTCTCCGAGTTCAAGCTGTTCCGCATTTTTACCATTGACGACGATCAAATGGACATCGTATGGTGCGATCGCTTTTGGCCAAAAGATCCCGCGCTCATCATAATGTTGTTCGACGACTGCCGACAATGTCCGCGAGACACCGATGCCGTAACAACCCATGATGAGTGGTTGTGCTTTACCGCCTTCATCGAGGAACGTCGCTCCCATTCCTTCAGAGTAACGTGTGCCGAGTTTGAAGACTTGACCGACTTCGATACCACGTGCGAATTTGACGTTGCCGTTGCCGTCTGGTGACGCGTCACCTTCTTCAACGAAACGTAAATCCGTATAGTCGGCTTCGAAATCACGGCTTGGGTCGACATGGATATAATGCGTTTCCGCTTTGTTCGCACCACAGACAGCGTTCGTCAAGGCACGGATCGCGTAATCGGCGACGATCTTCATGTCTGCTCCGATCGGTCCGAGTGTTCCAGGCGTTGAGTGAAGCGCTGCTTCAATCTCTTCGTCGCTCGCCATCGTGATGTCGAGAGCACCCAGATAGTTTTTCAACTTGATGTCGTTGACTTCGTGATCGCCACGGACAAGTGCCATGACAAGTCCTTGCTCCGTCTTGAAGATGACGGTCTTGATTGATTCGTTTGCTGGTAAATTCAGATGTGCGCTGACCGCTTCGATCGTCTTCGCATCTGCCGTATGCACTTCTTCAAGTGCTTCTGGTGCTTTGTCTTGCTTCGGATAGGCATCGATGGACTCTGCCATCTCTAAGTTCGCTGCATAATCCGATTGGTCCGAGTAGACGATCGTATCTTCACCGATTGCTGCTAACGCATGGAACTCATGTGTTCCACTACCACCAATCGCACCTGAGTCAGCGACGACTGGACGGAACTCAAGACCAACACGTGTGAAAATCCGCGAATACGTATCAAACATGTTTTGATACTCTTCGTCTAAGCTCTCTTGTGAAGAATGGAACGAATAAGCGTCCTTCATGATGAACTCGCGACCACGTAATAAACCGAAACGTGGACGACGTTCGTCACGGTACTTCATTTGAATCTGGAAGAGATTGACCGGTAACTTTTTGTACGAGTTCAATTCATCACGAACGATTGAAGTGATCAGTTCCTCGTGCGTCGCTCCGAGCGCGAACCGGCGATCATGACGATCCGTCAAGCGCATTAATTCAGGTCCATAGATATCCCAGCGTCCAGTTTCTTCCCATAGTTCAGCTGGTTGAATCGCTGGCATCAGTAATTCTTGCGCACCCGCCGCTTCTAATTCCTCACGGATGATCGTCTCGATGTTTGCGAGTACTCGTTTTGCGAGTGGTAGATACGAATAGATCCCAGCGGCATTTTGACGCATGAATCCTGCACGAAGCAAGAGTTGGTGACTGATGGCTTCTGCATCAGATGGTACTTCACGCAACGTTGGCATGAATAGTTTTGATTGTTTCATAATGAGTCACGAACTCCTTTGACTGAGTGATTAATTAAAAGAATTTTTGAATGTCGTTCCAAGTGACGACGAGCATGAGTAGCATCAAAAGCGCAAAACCGACGAAGTGAACCAATCCTTCTTTTTGAGGATCAACTGGTTTACCGCGTAAGGCTTCAAGGAAGAGGAACAACAATCGTCCTCCGTCAAGTGCTGGAAGTGGCAATAAGTTGAAGACTGCTAAGTTGACTGACAACAATGCTGTCCATGTCAATAGCATCGAGAACCCACTATCTGCGACCTGATCGGTCATTTTGACGATCCCGACTGGTCCTGATAATTGATCGACGCCAACGACACCCGTTACGAGATCTCCAACAGCTCCGACGATAAGCGTCGACATCCGCCATGTTTCTGAAACGCCCGTTTGTAGTGCTGTTCCGAATGATTTTTCTGTCTCATTCGTGACACCGATGATGCCAACCTTCTGTTCCCCTTGCTGTTGCACTTTTGGCGTGATCTCAGTTGTCGTCTCTTTTCCATCACGCTCATATTTTACTTCTGTCGCTTTCCCAGCACGATCTTGGAATCCAGCACGTAAATCTGTCCATTTTGCTGTATCCTGTCCGTTGACCGAGATAATCCGGTCACCTTCAACAAGTCCTGCTTGATCGGCAGGTGAACCTTTTTGTACTGTTCCGATGACGCTTTCCCCTGTCGGAGAACCATTATATAAGGCAAGACCGAATAAAATGACGAACGCAAGGACAAAGTTCATGAACGGTCCTGCAGCAATCGCAAGGACGCGTTTCCATACGGATTTCGAACCAAATGTGCGGTCATATGGCGCAATTTGTGTCCGTGTCTGACCTTCGACAAGAAATGCTGTCGGTGAGACAGGATAGCGAACCGATGTCTCGTCTTGTAACCCAACGAGTTCGAGTTGACGCAACAAGTCAATCCGCTCGACAGTAACGACTTGATCGACTTGTGGCTGATCCGCATCGAAATAAATCGTCTCGATGACGCCGTCCTTTAACTGTAATCCAACGGTTTGACCTGATTTGATCTCTACGAGTTCAGGTTCTTCACCCGCCATCTTGACGTAACCGCCAATCGGCAACAGGCGTACCGTATACAACGTCTCATTCTTAAACACTGAAAAGATCTTCGGTCCAAATCCAATCGCGAATTCCCGACAGAGAATACCTGCCCGCTTCGCCATTACGAGATGACCCCATTCATGGACGGCGACGAGTACACCGAACATCAGCACGATTGAAATAAAGGTCGTCATTACTTATCCCATCCTTAGTTAGCGAATGTAAGAGACGATACGAACTCACGCGCCCATCGATCAGCTTCAAGGATTTGATCCAAAGAAGGCTCCTCGATAAGCTCATGAGCTTGAAGCGCCGCCTCGACGCTCGCTTCGATTTCTAAAAAGCGAATGTCCCCTTTTAAGAAACGGTCCACCGCTTGTTCGTTCGCAGCATTGAGTACTGATGGCATCGATCCGCCGGCTTGACCCGCTTCAAAAGCAAGTCGTAACAACGGATAACGCTCAAATGATGCATCAGCAAAGTGTAAGCGTCCGATTTCCTTTAAGTTTAACCGTTCTCCCCCTTGGATTTCAAGACGGGACGGATATGTAAGAGCGTACTGAATCGGTTCTCGCATGTCAGGCATACCAAGCTGAGCCATGACAGCTCCATCGTTGAATTCGACCATCGAGTGGATGATGGATTCACGATGAATGACGACATCGATGTCCGCATAGTCGACATCAAATAACCAGTGCGCTTCAATGACTTCGAATCCTTTGTTCATCATCGTTGCGGAATCAATCGTGATTTTTGCTCCCATCGACCAGTTCGGATGCGCGAGTGCTTGTTCGACCGTCACGTCTGCTAGTTCTTCACGTGATTGATCACGGAAGCTTCCGCCTGACGCCGTCAAGATGATTTGACGCACATCTTCTCGCCGCTCACCGTTCAAGCATTGGAAAATCGCCGCATGCTCACTATCGACGGGTAAAATCGTCACGTTTTTTTCACGCGCGAGCTTCATGACAAGGTGCCCTGCCGTGACGAGTGTCTCCTTATTCGCAAGACCAATCGTCTTACCTGCCTCAATCGCGGCAAGCGTTGGACGTAAGCCAACAGCTCCTACGACCGCTGTAATGACCGTATCGACTTCAGGATGCGTCACGATATCAAGCAATCCTTCTTCACCGATGACGATTGTTGGCTGATAAGTCAACTGTTGCTCGAGTTCTTGACGTGTTGTCTCATCTTGGACTCCGACAAGCATCGGTTGCAAACGATTCAACCACGGTACGGCGACCGTCGTGTTGCGTCCAAATGCAAAACTCGTCAATTCAAAAAGGTCTGGATTAGCCGCAATGACATCGAGCGTCTGCGTACCAATCGATCCTGTTCCACCGATGATACTGATTTTCTTCATAATGAAGCGCCTCCTCAAGCAAAGATATCGAGTACGACGAGGACCGTAAAGACGATCATCATGCTGTCGAACCGATCTAGAATACCACCATGACCCGGTAGTAACGTTCCAGAATCCTTCACACCATAATGGCGTTTGTAAGCGGACTGGACCAAGTCACCAAGTTGGCCAACGACGGCAACGATGATGGCAAGGACAATGACTTTTCCAAAACCGACTGTCGGTTCGATACTTTCAAACACGACACCGAGTAAGATGGCAAGTAACACGCCACCGACTGCCCCTTCAATCGTCTTATTCGGACTGATTGATGGCCACAGTTTATTCTTACCAAATCGTTTCCCGACGAAGTACGCCCCTGAATCCGTAAACCAGATCAAGAGAATGATCAACAGCGACCACGTTAATCCGTGTTCGAGTAAGCGGATGTAGGCGAACGATGCAAAACCGACACCGACATAAACCGCAGTCAGCAGTAAAAAGGCGACATCATCGAACGTAAAGACATTTTTCGAAAACACGTTCCAAAAGAGACCGATCAATAAAATGATCATTGCCCAAGCGATTGGTGAAAGTCCGATTGGGAGTGTCCGATCGACTGCCTCTTCATAGATACCGACGAATGGTAATAACGTGCCGATCCCGAATAAAATCCGTGGAATGCGCGAGCCGCTCCATTGTCGCATCCGGACGAGCTCGGTATAACCGAGAATCGTTAGTATTGCCATAAACGCTAAAAAGGGAAGTCCACCGATGTACAAAAGCGCCAAAAAGATGGCGCCTGCCCATATCCCTGTGATAATCCGAGTTTTCATAAGCTAGTTCCTCATTTAATCAGACGCCGCCAAATCGGCGTGTCCGTTGATTGTAATCTTCAATTGCTGCCAAGAAAGCATCCCGACGAAACTCTGGCCACAAGACGTCTGTAAAGTAAAACTCTGCGTACGCCGCTTGCCAAAGTAAGAAATTCGATAACCGTTGTTCGCCACTCGTTCGAATCACGAAATCGACATCGGTTACGGATCCTGTCATTAGCTCGCGCTCGATCGTCTCCGGTGTAATCGCATCCGGTGACAATGTTCCTGCCTGAACCTGTGCGCCCAGTTTTTGCATGACTTGTACGAGTTCATCGCGTCCTCCATAATTCAGAGCGAAAATCAGACGAAGTCCTGTATTGTGTTGCGTATCCAGTTTCGCTTGTTCCACTGCCTCACGTGTGAAATGAGGGAGGCGTGACACTTCTCCTGCTACCTCGACTTTGACATTTTGCGCGTCTAACTCTTTTAAATCCGACTCTAAAAATTGTGCCGGCAGCTTCATGAGAAAGCTCACTTCTTCTTCCGGGCGCGTCCAATTCTCCGTCGAGAAGGCATATAATGTCAGACTCTTAACGCCGAGTTCATTTGCAACCCGAACAACTTCACGAATCGATTTCATGCCTTCGCGATGTCCCATGATACGTGGAAGCCCGCGTTTTTGTGCCCATCTACCGTTTCCGTCCATGATGATAGCGACGTGTTCAGGCACCCGATCATAGGTTTCGGTTTCTTTCGTCTGATTCAACCATTGAAACATCCGCACTTCCTCCTCTCTCAATTATGAAGAAAGGGACTCTTCGTGTGACAAAGAGTCCCCCCCATGACGATCCGTCGCGTCATACTTCCATGATTTCTTGTTCTTTTTCCGTTGCTGTCTGATCAAGTTGTTTAACGAACTTGTCTGTCAACGTCTGAACATCTTCTGTGTATCCACGCAAATCATCTTCTGTCAATGCACCATCTTTTTCTTGTTTCTTTAACTGCTCGTTCGTATCACGACGAATGTTACGGAGGGCAACCTTACCTTCTTCCGTATACTTCTTGACGAGTTTGACGAGTTCCTTCCGGCGCTCTTCCGTTAGTGGTGGAATCGCAAGACGGATGACCGTACCATCAGATGATGGCGCAAGACCAAGATCAGCACGTTGAATCGCTTTTTCAATCTCGCTGACCATTGATTTATCCCATGGAGTGATCAAGATCAGACGTGCTTCTGGTGTGTTGACGTTCGCTACTTGATTGAGCGGTGTCGGTGACCCGTAGTATTCGACTTGAACGGGATCTAAAATCGCAACGTTCGCACGACCTGCACGGAGTGTCGCAAGTTCTTTCTTAAGTGAAAGATGTGCTTTTTCCATCCGTTCTTCGGCTTGTTTTAAGATTTCTTTTGACATATTATTTCCCCCTTACGATTGTCCCGATTTCGTCACCGATGACGACACGTTTGATGTTACCTTCTTCCATCAACGAGAAGACGATGAGCGGGATGTCATTGTCCATACAAAGTGATGTTGCTGTAGAATCCATGACTTGAAGTCCATCCTTTAAGACATCCAAGTAAGAGAGCGTTTCGAATTTCTTCGCTTCTGGATCAACATTCGGGTCAGCTGAGTACACACCATCGACGTTGTTTTTCGCCATTAAGATGACCTCTGCTTCAATTTCAGCTGCACGAAGAGCAGCTGTCGTATCTGTCGAGAAGTACGGGTTCCCTGTACCTGCTGCAAAGATGACGACGCGTCCTTTTTCAAGATGAC
This sequence comes from Exiguobacterium acetylicum DSM 20416, assembly GCF_000702605.1. Classification (NCBI taxonomy): domain Bacteria; kingdom Bacillati; phylum Bacillota; class Bacilli; order Caryophanales; genus Exiguobacterium; species Exiguobacterium acetylicum. Next base: position 1,511,286 of record NZ_JNIR01000001.1, read on the forward strand.
GCATCGCACGGCGGCGAATGTACGGTTCTGCTACTTGGCGCATCTCGATTGATGTTTGAACGCGAGTTTCGACACCTACATCTTCTAAGCTGTCTTGAAGCGCAAGCGAGTTCATGACTGTCGCTAACATCCCCATATAATCGGCGTTGGCCCGGTCCATCCCAAGTTCTGCACCTGTTTTGCCACGCCAAATGTTTCCAGCTCCGACGACGACCGCTACTTCAACGTTCAATTCAACTAATTCGCGAATCTGTTCCGAGATAGATTTGACGATGACAGGATTGATCCCAAACCCTTGATCTCCTGCGAGCGCTTCTCCGCTCAATTTTAACACAATCCGGTTATATTTCGGTTGCATGACTATGTCCCCCTTGCTAAATTCCGTAAAAAAGGAACACGAACCACTTCCACACGAAAGTGGATTGAAGCATACGTGTTCCTTCTCTTGTCATCAGGATGATCCCGATTCTTATTTTTTAAGTTGGTTCATAACTTCTTCAGCGAAGTTCTCTTCGCGTTTTTCCATACCTTCCCCAACTTCGAAGCGTACGAATGACACGACTTTACCGCCTTTAGATTCTACATATTTACCAACTTTGAAGTCTGGATCCTTAACGAACGTTTGATCGACGAGGCAGATTTCCTCGAAGAATTTGTTCATACGACCAACGATCATTTTTTCAACGATGTTAGCTGGTTTTCCTTCGTTCAATGCTTGCTCAGTGAGGACTTTTTCTTCACGTGCTTTTTCTTCTTCTGTGACAGAAGTACGGTCAACGTAAAGTGGACGTGCTGCTGCGATGTGCATTGCAACGTCTTTTGCAACTGTTTCATCTGTCGTACCTTCGATAACGACGACTGAACCGATGCGTCCACCCATGTGGAGGTAAGAACCGAATGCTGCGTCATCTGCTTTTGTGAAGAGCGCTACGCGACGGAGTGAGATTTTCTCTCCGATTGTTGAAGCTTCTTCTGAGATGTATGTGTCGATTGTTTTACCTGCTTCGTATTCAGAAGCAAGAGCAGCTTCTGCTGTCTCAGAACCGTTACGGAGAACAGCGTCTGCGATGTTTTGAACGAGTGTTTGGAAACGTTCGTTTTTCGCAACGAAGTCTGTTTCTGAGTTGATTTCGACGAGTGCCGCTTTGTTGCCGTCAACTGCAACTGCAGTCAATCCTTCAGCTGCAATACGATCGCCTTTTGCTGCTGCTTTAGCGATCCCTTTTTCACGCAAGAAATCTACTGCTGCGTTCATGTCACCGTCAGTTTCAACGAGTGCTTTTTTGCAGTCGAGCATACCTGCACCTGTTTTTTCACGAAGTTCTTTAACCATTGCTGCTGTAATAGCCATTCGATATTCCTCCTTATAACATCCTTAGTTTCAAAAAAAGGTGATAAAAGGTCGATTCCCTTTATCACCTGGCATCACGAATTACTCAGCGTCTGCTACTACTTCTTCAGTAGTTTCAGGTGCTACGTTATCTTCGCCTTGTTTAACTTCGAGGATTGCGTCAGCCATTTTACCAGTGAGCAATTTGACTGCACGGATCGCATCGTCGTTCCCTGGGATGACGTAGTCGATTTCGTCTGGATCACAGTTAGTATCAACAATCGCAACGATTGGGATGTTGAGTTTGTGTGCTTCTGCAATCGCGATACGCTCTTTGCGTGGGTCAACGATGAAGAGTGCATCCGGAACGCCTGGCATATCTTTGATACCGCCGAGGAATTTCTCAAGACGAGTCATTTCTTTTTTAAGAATGATGACTTCTTTTTTAGGAAGAACTTCGAATGTACCGTTCTCTTCCATTTTTTCGAGTTGTTTCAAACGGTTGATACGTTTTTTGATTGTAGAGAAGTTCGTGAGGGTTCCACCCAACCAACGTTCGTTGATGAAGTATTGACCTGCACGGATCGCTTCTTCTTTCACAGTGTCTTGAGCTTGTTTTTTCGTACCAACGAAAAGAACGTTTCCGCCTTCAGACGCTACTTCACGGATGAAGTTGTATGCTTCGTCTACTTTTTTGACCGTTTTTTGAAGGTCGATGATGTAGATTCCGTTCCGTTCTGTGAAGATGTATTTTGCCATTTTTGGGTTCCAACGGCGTGTTTGGTGACCGAAGTGTACACCAGCTTCTAACAATTGTTTCATCGAGATTACTGCCATGATGAATTCCTCCTTTTGGGTTTTGGATGTCCTCCGCGATGATCGTCTGTCCAGCTAACCTATTAAAGGCACCGCAGCTGGCGATACATGCGTGCGTAATTAACACCGTAGACTAATATAGCATAAAGATTACCGAGGGGCAACCTTCGTTTGATGAGAAAGTTTAGCAATCAAAGCAACCTCGCCCGTCCCGCGATTTAAAGACCGCGCAAGCGTCTCAAGATCCGCTCCTTCTCGTAGCGCCTGCTTGACATCTGTTAACGGTGGTTCTTTTGAAATGGATCGCTCGATTTCGACGGCTTCCGATTTCTCGTATGTAGCCGCCTCCACCATCTGTGGAGACACGTCCGGTACTTGATCAACCTGTTCGTTCGCTTCATTTACGGATGTCTCCGTCATAGCGTTGACGTTCTCCATGAAATGAAGCAACACTTGTTCCGTCTCATTCTTTTCACGTTCCAACCGGATAATCCGGTCTTTAAGCGCTGCCTGCTGGCGAAATAACACCAGCAGCGCATAACAAACTAAAGCAGCTAATAAAATATAAACGACAGTCATAATTCTTCCTTTCACATGGCGACACGATCTGCTAAGTAGGCACTTCCGAGCGCATTCTTCAACTTCCGAAGCGCTTTTGAATGGATTTGTGAAATACGGGAAGTCGAGAGCCCGAGGACTTCACCAATTTCAGTAAGCGTCAATTCTTCATAATAGAACAACGAGACGACAAGTTGTTCTTTTTCGGATAACCCCTCTACTTCCTCTGCCAGTTTAGCAATCAACTCACGCATTAATAACATATCTTCCGGTGTAGCAGTATCTGGATCTAAATAGGAAACGGTCATCGCCTTCCCCTCATCCTGTAACGTGACTGCTTCATCGATCGATAATACATCATTCGCAAAATAGCTTTCTGCTAAAGCACCCTTGACCTCGTCCGGTGTCATGTCGACGATGGAAGAGACCTCGTCTAACGTCGGCGTCCGTTGCAAAGATTGTTCAAGGATCTCGACGGCTGCCTCGACCCGTTTTGCTTTTTCCCGTAAGGAACGTGGTAACCAATCGATTTTACGAAGCCCATCTAAAATAGCTCCTCGAATCCGAAAGGCGGCATACGTGTCGAATTTATTATTATGATTTTGATCGAATTTTTGAAGCGCATCGTACAATCCCATCATCCCTAAACTTTTCAACTCGTCTCGATCGACACTTTTAGGCAACGTCGCACTTAAACGCTGAACATGGTATTGAACAAGTGGTTCATAATTGTGAAGTAACAGGTCTGCCACCGCAATATCGCGTGTGGTCAGCCATCGATCCCAAAGTTGTTGTAATTCCTCACGCATGACCATTCCTCCTCTAGATTTCCAGCGTCCCGACATTCACCGTCCGGATGACGAGACGCCCTGATTGTGAGTGGAACTCGATCGTTCGTCCATTCGTGCCGCCAACATCTTCGGCAACGAGTGGAATTTTGACTTGTTGAAGCATTGCTTTGACCGCAGCGATGTTTCGCTCACCAATCCGCATGGATTCATGTTCATACTTAAATTGAAACATCTGAGCCCCACCCGCAATCTTCGCACGTAATCGGATGGCTCCACTTGCTCGTAATTCGCGGGCTACCTCTAGAATTGCAGTATCCGCGAACTTTCCGACTTCAAGCTCCCGATTCCGACTGATCGCTGAATCAGGCAACATGACATGCGCCATACTCGATAACCCTCGTTCCTGGTCATAGATGACGACGCCTACACACGATCCAAGACCCGCCGTCCGTAAAATGACGGGGCGTTTACTGATGGCGTACTCCGCAATCCCAATCCGTACGATTTCATCCATTCAAGTCCACACCCAATCGTTCGAAGACCGTCTGAAAGGCGTTAGCTTCAGGCAACAAAAGTAAATGTCCAGTCAAATCGTTTCCTGCACTAGACAAATGCGTGTCGATATAGACAGCCATATTGCCTGGGGTCGTTGATTCAAGTAAGGCTACTTCAAGTAACGCACCAACCATATCAAACGCTGATGCAGGAACACTGACATGTAACGATAAATCAAGCCAATCGGAGATAGCCCGAGCATATGCTCCTATTAAAATATTCCCAATTTCTTCCCAAGCAGAAACCCCCATTTCGTGGGAATCGGAAAAAAAGTGGAATTCCGTCTGCATCAATTGGCTCACGAGCTTCTCTGCATCACGAAGTGGCATCAAAAAAAGTAACGTTGCTTGAATATCGCCAGAAAAACGTAACAATGCACCAGCGGTATACGTTTCCGCCCCTCCACTTCGCTCGATGATCGTCGTGAAATCCTCAAGTTCAGCGGAAGGTACTTCGATCTCAATCGGTTGTCCAAGTAAGGTCGAAAGTGCTGTCGCTGCGTGACCAGCTCCAATGTTGCCGACTTCCCGTAAAATGTCCCGTTCGTTCGGATTAAGCATGAACGATGTCCTCAAATAAGCGATTCGGTTCAATCAACGAAAACAATTGCTGATCGCCTTTTGCGACTGCAGTCAAATACGAGGCATCCTCCTGCTTTTGTTCACTGAGCGGTTCAATCCGAACATCCGTTGATTCGACGACTTCGTTTGCCCGGTCGACGATGAATCCAGCGTCCCCATGCTCCAAAGTGGCGATGATGATGCGTGTTTCTTCCGTTTCTTCCATTAATTCGAATCCAAGACGGGCACGCAGGTCAATCACGGGGGTGACGACACCTCGCAAATTGATGACTCCTTTGACATAGGATGCAGCGTTCGGAATCCGTGTGATCGGGATGAGCCGTTCGATTGAACGAACAGACTGTACATCAATACCGTATGCATTATCTTCTAATTGAAAAACAACCCATTTTTGTTCCATCTTCGTTCCCCTCACTTCCGTAATAGTGCATTGCTGTCAATGATCAATGCGACTTGTCCGTCTCCAAGAATCGTCGCGCCAGAAATGGCACGGATGCCTTCTAGATAACTACCGAGTGGCTTCATGACGATTTCCTGTTGACCGATCAATTCGGATACGATCAATCCTGCTAATTTTTCGCCACTCCGGACGACGACGACCGAATAGGCTTCTGCCTCATGTTGTGGCAATCCGTAAACTTCATTCAGCGAAATAAGTGGAACCAATTGTCCACGGAAATCAAATACTTTTTCCCGGTGCACTTGCAGGATCGCCGATTTACGTAAAGATGTCGTCTCGATGATGGCAGTCAGTGGAATTGCATACGTTTCTTGTCCGAGCTCAACGAGCATGGCTGAGATGATCGAGAGCGTCAATGGTAAACTGATACGGAAAATCGCTCCTTCTCCGCGGCGTGTCTCAACGAACACTTCTCCACCCAATGATTCGATCTTCGATTTGACGACGTCGAGACCAACACCACGACCAGACAAGTCCGTGACTTCTTCTGCCGTCGAGAAACCAGGTGCGAATAACAGCATCGAAGCCTCTTCGATCGTTAATTGCATCGCTTCTTCTTCTGTGATCAATCCTTTTTCAATCGCAATCCGTGTGACACGTTCGTGATTGATACCTGCTCCATCATCTTCAATCTCAATGAAGACTCGGTTTCCTGAATGGTAGGCACGAAGCGAAAGATTTCCTTCGACCGGCTTATTCGCTAAAATCCGTTCCGCTTTGTTTTCAATTCCATGATCGATCGCATTACGGATCAAGTGGACAAGTGGATCACCAATCTCATCGATGACTGTGCGATCAAGTTCCGTCTCAGCACCCGTAATGTGTAGTTTGATATGTTTTCCGACATCCTTCGAAACGGAACGCACCATTCGTGGGAATCGATTGAATACTTGTTCGATCGGCATCATTCGTAACGTTAAAACGAGTGATTGCAATTCGTTCGTGCCCCGTTTGATCCGTTCGACCGTATCTGTCAATTCCGGCGAGCTGACTTCTGCTGCAATACGCTCCAAACGTCCGCGGTCGATGATGAACTCTTCGAACAGATTCATCAAACGATCAATCCGCTCGAGATTGACACGAATCGTTTTCGAAGCGACAGGCACAGATAGATCTGTCTGTTCTGGTGATTCCGGTGAAGCTGTTGGTGCAGGTACTGATGTCGCAACCGGCACTTCCTGTGGAAGGGTGGATGTCGCCACCTCTGCTTCTGGCGTTGCTTCGAACACGTCCATCGTTACTATTGCGACTTCAGAAACCGAGGCAACCGCCTCTTGAATGACCGATTGCTCTTGTTGCGTCACGAATAAAACAGAGAATGACGTCTCAAAATGTTCTTGCTCCAGTTCATCAGATGTCGGATTCGACAAAATGACATCTCCGAGCTGTTGTAAACGATCAAAGACCATGTAAACACGTGCCGCTTTTAAGATGACGTCTGCTGAAAGTTCGACTTGGACGATATAGGCTTGATAACCGGACGCAATCGATTGTTTGACGACCGCTTCCGAATAGACATCACATTCGAATGTTGATGGTGCAGTTGATGGCGTAACCGAAATGATCTCTTCTTGTTCGGGACGAATGAACTGCTGTAATCGTCTCACTGTTTCCGTAACGTCAAGTTTCCCTTTTCCACCGCGACTGATGTCTTCTACCATCGTTTCCAGTTGCTCAGCAGCAACGAATAGGACATCGATCAACTCAGCTGTAGCGGGTTGTTTCTTTGATCTGACTAAATCAAGGGCACTCTCCATCTCATGCGTCAAATCAGCGATCGCATCATATCCCATCGTTCCTGCCATTCCTTTTAGCGTATGGGCAGAACGGAAAATTTGATCGATGACCGCTTCATCGTCTAATCGTTCTTCAAAAACCAATAAGCTTGTGTTAATAGCTTGTAAATGCTCCATCGACTCATCGAGGAACAACCCCACATATTCATTTAAGTCCATGACTGATACCCTCCTTTAATCTTAACGGACATGATCTTTTCGTTTTTTCAGACGATGTAACAATCGATCTAAAAACTTCCGTTCTTTGACTTGTACACCTGTTAGAGACGTCGTGATATGATCGAGTCGCCAACTGACGTCACTCGTTCGATCCATCAAGTAAAATGGCATCTGTGCCTTGACTGCTTTGACGACTGCCGGATCTTCCGGCAAAAAACCGGTAAAGCGCAGTGGTTTTTGTAAAAATTGTTGGCTGACGAGCGCCAGTCGATCAAACGTTTCAAGTGCTTCTCCACCATTCGTCGCCCGATTGACGACGACGGAAATCGGAAGATCCGTCGCATGATGGTGTGCCAGTTTGACGAACGCATAACCGTCCATGATTGAAGTCGGCTCTGGCGTGACGATCAACCAGGCTTCGTCTGCACTACTGATAAAATCAAACGTCTGATGGTTGGCGCCGGCTCCTAAATCGAGCAACACAAAATCATACTCATAGAAAAATTGGAATTCCCGCAGTAGGAACACGACATCCTCCTTCGTCAGATTCGTCAGTTCCGCAAATCCACTCCCGCCATGAATGAAATGAAGGGATGGAGACTGTTCAACGATTGCGTGCTGGAGTGATTCTCGTCGTTTGACGCATTCCATCAAGGATGACTTCGATGATTTACCGAATAGAATACCAATGTTCGCCATCCCGATATCAAGATCAATCAAGAGTACTCGTTTTTCTTGTAACGATAATGCCACGCCAAGATTCACCGCGACATTCGTTTTTCCGACGCCACCTTTTCCACTCACGATGGCAATCGTCTTCGTTTCCTTGACGGTCACTTTTGATCGTAAGACACGTGCTTGATCTTCTCGCATCATCTCATCCCTCTCTCGACGATCATTCGGGATAACTCATCCGCCGTAGCGAACGTGATGTCTTCTGGCACTTCTTGACCCGTTGTCACGCAATAGATTGGTAACTCCGTCTCTGTCATAAGCCCAAACATCGACCACAGTTCACTTGTTTCATCTGCTTTCGAAAATACGATCCCTGATAAGGGAATCTTACTGAAACGATCGTGGATCTGTAATAAATCTCGATATTTCGATGTCAAACTAAGAACTAAAAATACATCCGTATCCTCAAAGTCATGACGACTTCGTAATTGCTCTACATATGCTTCGTCAAGGAAATTCCGTCCCGCTGTATCGACAAGTACGATGTCGCATGACGTTAGCGCCTGCTTCGCTCGTTCGAAATCTTCCAGGTCGTATGCAACATGAATCGGAATACCTAATATGTCGGCATATGTCTTCAGTTGTTCAATCGCTGAGATCCGGTATGTATCGGTTGTGATGAGACCGACTCGTTGATTTTTAATGAGCGTATGATGCGCAGCGAGTTTAGCGATGGTTGTCGTCTTTCCGACGCCAGTTGGTCCTGTTAACATGACATAACGTGCAGTCGACGGCGTCACGCGCAATGCCGACTTCACTTCTTCCGTCAAGAGATCGGTTAATTCCGTTTGCTGCGTTTGATAGTACGCAGTTAGTAATCGCTCATGCAATCGTTCAGACACTTGTTGTAACGCTGGTTCTGCCAACAGCGGCGCATAATGTCGCAATTCTTTTGGCAATGGTCGTTCGCCGACCGTAACGATCGTCGGACGCACTGGGATCGGTTGGATGGTTTCCACAATGTCCTTCCGACTCGTTGTTTGCTTCGAGACGATCGGTTCGTTCGACACATGTTCATCCACCGATGCAACCAGTTCCACTTTTTTCTTCGCAAATAAGCCAAAGAATCCGCCCACTTTAATATGGCGAGTATTTAATATGATGGCATCGTTACCGAGTTCGCGTTTGATGCGTTCCATGGCTTCGCTAACGGAATCCGCCGTGACTTTTTTGACTATCATCGCTTAAATCACCCCAATACTCTTAACTTCAATCGTCGGCATTAATTCGTTATAAGACAATATCGGAATATCTGGAAAATACCGTTCTGTCAATTGACGGACGAACATCCGGATACTTGGAGAAGTCAGGATGATCGGATGCGCCCCGTACCGTTCGAATTCCGTTGCTCGCTCCTGTAACGTCTCGATGAAACGTGTCGCCTTTTCGGGATCAAGCGCTAAATAATTTCCGAACTCCGTCTTTTGGATGGCCGACTGGATATCCAGTTCCATCTCACTTGAGACCGTCACGACATGTAAGACATCTCCTTGCATGACTTGTTCCGTAATTTGACGCGATAAGGATTGACGGACATATTCAGCAAGCAGTTCGCTGTCTTTCGTCACAGCTGCATAGTCCGCGAGCGTTTCAAAAATCAATGGTAGATTTCGAATCGAGACTTTTTCTTTTAATAATTGAACGAATACTTTTTGAAGTTCCCCGATTGATAACAGTTGTGGTGTTACTTCCTCGACCAAAATCGGATGGGATTCCTTCAAATGATCAACCAACTGTTTCGTCTCTTCTCGACCGAGTAACTCAGCTGCATGTTTCTTCAAGAGCTCCGTTAAATGTGTCGCAACGACGGATGGTGGATCAACGACCGTATAGCCTGACATCTCTGCTCGGCTCCGTGTCTGTTCATCAATCCAGAGTGCCGGCATACCGAATGCTGGTTCAACCGTCTCGATGCCTCGAATTTCTGGATCATCGACCCCTGGGCTCATCGCTAAATAATGATCAAGCAATAGCTCACCACTTGCCATCTCACTTCCGCGAATCTTGATTCGATACTGGTTCGGTGATAACTGCAGGTGATCACGAATCCGAACAGTCGGTAGAACGAATCCAAGTTCGAGTGCTAGCTGCCGACGAATCATAACGACACGATCGAGTAAATCGCCACCTTGCGCTTCATCAGCGAGTGGAATCAAACCGTAACCGAATTCAAATTCAATCGTATCGACGTTCAGTAAAGAAATGACCGATTCACTCGAACGCAAGTTTTCGCTCGGCGCTTCCTCGACAGCGACCTCTTCTTGCATCGTCTTCGTCGTCTGCTTTATTCGCCAAGCGAAGAAGCCAAATAACGCTGCAATCGGCATCGTGACGTAATCGGGAATCGCTGTGAATAGTCCGAGTAAGAAGATTGCTCCAGCCGCGATTCCGACAAGTAATGGTGTGCGTGTCAATTGACCGATGACATCCTCACCAAGGTTTCCGTCGGATGTCGAGCGCGTGACGATGATCCCGGTCGCAACCGAAATCAACAGTGCTGGAATCTGACTGACGAGACCGTCCCCGACTGTCAGTAACGTATATAGTTCGACTGACTCCGCTATCGGTAAGCCTTGCTGGACGACACCGATGATCATTCCGAAGATCAAGTTAATGATGACGATGATGATACCAGCGATCGCATCTCCTTTAACGAACTTCGAGGCCCCGTCCATCGCCCCATAAAAGTCTGCTTCCGATTGGATTTTTTGACGACGAGTCCGGGCTTGTAATTCGTCAATCATACCGGAGTTCAGGTCGGCGTCGATTGCCATCTGTTTTCCGGGCATCGCATCAAGCGTAAAACGTGCCGACACTTCCGAGACTCGTTCTGAACCCTTTGTGATGACGAGAAACTGGATCAAGACGAGAATCAAGAAGACGACGAAACCGACGAGCGGCTTACCGCCGACGACAAAGCTACCGAAAGCCTCGATAACTTCGCCACCATTTCCGTTTGATAGGATCGCCCGTGTCGTCGAGACGTTAAGTGCCAGACGAAATAGAGTCACGATCAATAACAACGTCGGAAATACAGAAAACTCAAGTGCCTCTTTGGCATTCATCGCAACGAGTAATACCATCAAAGCAATTAAGATATTGATGATGATTAAAAAATCGAGCATGATAGCGGGCAGTGGAATGACGAGCATGAAGACGATCATGATGACGCCTAGCAGAACCGTTAAATCTCGTGTTGATATACTCATGATGCTTCATCCTTTCATTTTGCTTGTTTCAGTTGATAGACAAAGGCGAGTGTTTCAGCGAGCGCCTGATAGAACGTTTCATCCACTGCCATACCAATCTCTGTTTGAGCGAACAACGCCCGCGCCAGCGGACGATTTTCAACAATCGGGACATCAGCTGCTGTCGCCTTCTCCCGAATCCGGAACGCGACAGCATCTACGCCTTTTGCAACGACGATCGGTGCCATATGTTTTCCGTCATCGTATTGAATCGCTACCGCATAATGGGTCGGGTTCGTGATGACGACGTCGGCATTCGGTATTTCTTGCATCATCCGCCGCATCGCCATCTCCCGTTGTTGTTGTTTAATCTTTCCTTTGATTTGAGGGTCACCTTCCGTGTTCTTATGCTCATCCTTTAAATCCTGTTTACTCATTCGAATCGACTTTTCAAAATCAAATTTTTGATAAGCGAAGTCCAGAATGGCTAACGCGATCAAGGCGATACTGACCGACAAACCGAGCAAAAATGTTAAATGACCAATGATAGCTAACGCATCGCCGATCGGTTCCGAAGTCAGCCTCGAAATCTCGACCTTGTTATTCCACAGAACAGTGCCACTCGTGACACCGATGACTAACAGTTTAAAAACGGATTTCAAAAACTCGACGAGTGCTTTAACGCTAACGATCCGTTTGACGCCTTGAAGCGGATTGATCCGGTCTAGCTTCGGCTGAATCGCCTCACCACTTAAGAGCACACCAATCTGAACGAAGTTTCCAAGGATCCCGATGACGACCGCTGTTAAAAAGAAGGGGGCGACTAAAATCCCCATTTGTATCAGCATCTCGACTAAAATCTGTTCAATTCGTCCCTCTTCGACGGCTTGCAGAACTTGACTTGCACTGAGACCATCTTGCAGGACGAGTACGAATCGCCGTCCTAGAAATGGACCGAAAAAATAGAGGACGAGAAACATCGCGAATAACATAAAACTGCTCGTTAAATCTGCTGATTTTGCGACCTGTCCCTTTTTACGCGAGTCATCCCGCTTTCGAGGTGTCGCTTTTTCCGTCTTCTCACCAGCGAAGTACTGAAGATCAAGGCGTAATCGATATGAATGCATGTCCTTAACCTCCTAGTAATCGAATAGCGTCTGCAAGTACATCTTGCAACAATGGAACGAATCGACCGATTCCTGTGATCGTCGCTCCTGCTAATAAAAACAGAATCGCGTATCCCATTAACAGTTTGACGGAAAAACCAATCGCAAAAATGTTGAACTGGGGTGCCGTTTTCGCTAAGAAACCGAGTGCGAGATCCACTAAAAAGAGTGAAACGACAAGTGGCATCGCCATTTGTAAGGCAGTCAACATCGCAAGTCCGACGACACGGATGACAAGACTCATTCCTGCGTCGCCTGATACCGCAATCAGACTGCCCGGCGGAAAGATTTGAAAACTCGTGTAGATGCCGTCCAGTAAAATGAGATGCATATCAGAAGCGAGCAGGACGAGTAACGTCAGCATGTAATAAAATCGTCCGACGATTGGTGACTGTCCGCCAAACATCGGATCATAAGCGGAAGCCATCGCAAGACCCATCTGTAAATCAATGATCGAACCCGCAATTTGTGGGGCGTATAATAAAAAACTGGCAAGTAAGCCAAGAGCTAGACCCACTAAGACTTCCGTTCCCATCCGAAAGAAAAAATCGAAGTCTTCTACACGAACGTCCGTCTTCACGGCGTAACTCGCAAAGTAAGCAAGACCCGCCGCAAGTGCTAATTTATGTTGCGCTGGTAATTGTCTTGATGAAAACAAAGGCGCCGCAACGAGAAAACCGACGATCCGTCCAAAGACGAGCAGAAAAACACTCAGGAAAGAAAGTAATGTCATTTTCGGGAAACCTCAGCGATTTGTTTGAATAGATCAATCGTAAAGGTCTGTAACTCCTGCATAATCCAAGGTCCAAAGAAGACGAGTGCTAAAAACACGGCAACGATCTTTGGAACAAACGATAACGTCTGTTCCTGAATCTGCGTCGTCGCCTGCAAAATACTGACGAGCAGACCGACGACGAGCGAGACGAGTAACAAGGGGGCCGATACTTTGAGTAATGTCCAGACAGCAGAACTCGCCAACTGAATAATCATTTCTTGAGTCATCTTTTCTCCCCCTAACGCATACTGACGAGCAGTGATTCAACAATCAGGTGCCAGCCATCGACTAAAATAAATAACAGCAATTTAAACGGTAACGCAATCATGACTGGCGGTAACATCATCATTCCCATCGACATCAAAACACTCGAGACGACCATGTCGATGACAAGGAAAGGAATGAAGATCATGAAGCCGATTTGGAAGGCTGTCTTCAATTCACTAATCGCATATGCTGGAACGAGTGCGACGAGTGGAATATCTTCAATCTTTTCCGGTTTTTCATAATTACCGTATTTTAAGAATAGTTCTAAATCATTCGTTCGCGTGTGCTTCGACATGAAGCGTTTCATCGTATCTCCTGCTTTATCAAACGCTTCATCTTGACTGATTTTATCAGCCATGTATGGTTTTAAAGCCGTCGTGTTTAATTCCGATATGACGGGCGACATGACGAAAAGCGTAATGAACAAGGCCAGTCCGACGAGTAGCTGGTTCGGCGGCGTCTGTTGTGTTCCGAGAGCCGAACGGACGAACGACAACACGACGACGACACGCGTGAAACAAGTCATTAAGATTAGTAGTGAGGGCGCCAGTGATAACAACGTCAGTAATACGAGCAGTTTAATCGATGTTGCTGTTCCTGACGGAGTATCGAGTGAGATCAGGTTTTCAATCGTATTCATGAGCGCCCTCGATTCTTCTGCAGTTGCTCGAGTTGTTGTTTGAACGTCTCAAGAAATGGTGAAGGTACTGATTTCGAAGATGACTCTTCAAGATCCGTCGGTTCGTATCCCTCTAAATCGTCCAGCGTGTCTAAGAGTTGTACGTTCTCACCAACTCCGACGACATAAATCTTATCCTGCACTTTCACTAACTGAACCGATCGATCCTTACCAAGTGGTACACCACCTAGATGGGTCAAACGTCCGGAATGTCTGACGCCTCGCGTCCGCTCGTGAATAAAACGTGTCACGAGGATGAATCCGCCGATCAAGACGACGAGAACGACGACTCCTTTAAAGATGGTCAATGCCATGGAAGGACTCTCATCGACTTGCTGAGTCGTCGGTGCATCGTTCTTGGTTGGATTTAATTTTTCTTCGACCGTTTCAGCCTGTACAGGAAGTGTCAGCAGAAACAGAAGACAAATCAGCAAAGTCACTTTTTTCATGACGAGACAGTTTTCGAGACCGCTTCAAGCACACGATCCGCTTGGAACGGTTTGACGATGAAATCTTTTGCACCTGCTTGAATCGCGTCGATGACCATCGACTGTTGCCCCATCGCTGAACACATGATGACTTTAGCGGCAGGATTGAATGCTTTGATTTCTTTAAGCGCAGAGATTCCGTCCATCTCAGGCATCGTAATGTCTAGCGTGACGAGGTCTGGTGTCAATTCCTTATACTTCGTGACCGCTTCGCGTCCGTTTTCTGCTTCACCGACGACATCATAGCCGTTCTTCGATAGAATTTCCTTGATCATCATCCGCATGAAAGCGGCGTCGTCTACGATTAATACTTTTGCACTCATATTAGTTCCTCCTTAGAACATCCGAAGACGTTCTTTTGTATTTACGATTTCCGTAATGCGTACACCGAAATTCTCTTCGATGACGACCACTTCACCCGTTGCGATCAATGTATTGTTGACAAGAACGTCAACTGGTTCCCCTGCCAGTTTATCCAGCTCGATGACAGAACCTTGTGTTAATTCCAATATGTCACGAACGGAGCGGCGTGTCCGTCCTAACTCAACCGTGACGTTCAACGGAACATCATATAACATTCCGATATTTCCTGGCGTGCCCTCTACTTCCATCTCACCTAACTGACTAAATTGAACTGGACTGACACCGACTGGCGTTGCTTTCGGTTCAGGTGGTGGGACGACCGTTCGTTGTTCCATCGCTGGTGCCGGTGTCGGTTGCGCTTGTGGTTGTGGTTGTTCTGGTTGCGCTTGTGCCGTTGCTTGTGGTGCAGGTTCTGCTTGTTGGGTCGTACTCGCGCTAAAGAGTTTTTGAATCAATTGTTTCGAGAAGTCCAGTGGTGCTAATTGAACGATTTTTGAATCGATCATCGTGCCAATCTTCAGATCAAACTCGATGATGACCATGCTCTCCCAAAGAGAAAAGCTATCGACGATACTCTTATCTTGTGAAAAATCAAAAATTTCAACAGCAGGTGGTGAGATATCGATTCGCATGGAGAACACGGTCGACATCGATGTCGCAGCAGCTCCCATCATCTGATTCATCGCTTCCTGTACAGCAGATAGAGCAATCGGCTCCATCTCCAGCGATTCATCAATGACACCATCGCCTCCCATCATCAGGTTCGCGATGACAGAAGCATCTCGCTGTGTCAGAATCAGGACATTTTCTCCTTTAAATCCTTCTGTATAGCCGACACGCAACGCGACGTGCGGAATCGGATAACGACTTCGTAATTCTTCCATCGAAATCATCCGAACATGTGGTGTCGTGATTTCTACTTTTTGATTCAACAATGCCGATAAGGCCGTTGCTGAATTCCCAAGTGAGATGTTTCCGACTTCCCCTAGCGCATCGATTTCCATATCATCTAATATTTCCTCTGCGTCCGAATCTTGCGGTTCATCGTTTGATGGCGTTCCGCGTAACAACGCATCGATTTCATCTTGCGAAAGCATATCGCTCATGTTATTCCTCCTCAATTCGTTGTAAGACTTGCAAAGCGAGGTGTTTCCCGTTTAGTCCCGGTCGGGCTTTGAACATCTTCCGGTCATCGACGAATACATCGACGGCATCTGAGGCTCGCGTCTTCAGGGATAAACAATCGCCTACTTCGAGGTGTAACAATTCACCAAACGATAGCTCTGTTTGGCCGAGCACTGCTTTTAAATCGACGACGGAACTCATCAACTGCGTTTGCATGTGTTCAGACTCTTGATTATCTGCTGTCGTTCGCTTTTCTTGTTGCATCCAATAATGACTTGATAATTTCGGAAGAACGGATTCAAGGGTCACGAACGGCAAACAGACATTCAACGTACCGCTCACTTCTCCAACCGTTACGTAAATCGATACGAGTATGACCGTCTCATTCGGAGAAACGAGCTGTAGAAACTGCGGATTGATTTCTAAATCGTCGTACTCCGCCTCGACTTCCGTCACCGACTCCCAAGCGGCGCCATATTGGACGAAGGCACGTTTGAACAATTGTGTCAGAATACGCGTCTCGATTTCCGTCAAATTTTCAATCTTGTTCATCCCTTCACCCGGTCCTCCAAGTAATCGATCGAGCATCGCATAAGCAATGTTCGGATTGACTTCGAACAAGACTTTTCCATCAAGCGGATGAAGGTTCACTAGATTGATCAATGTCATATTCGGAATGGAATGAATGAATTCATCGTACGGGAGTTGCTCGACTGTATTGACCGTGAACTGGACGTACGTCCGAAGTTGTGCAGAAAAATGCGTCGTCAACACTCGGGCGAACTGTTCATGGATACGCGTCAAATTCCGTAATTGATCTTTTGAGAAGCGAAGCGCTCGTTTAAAGTCATAGACTTTGACACGGCGCTGCTCCTCTTGGCTTCGGATTTCCTCGACTTCCATATCTCCGCTTGAAATGGCTGATAGCAAGGCATCGATTTCATGTTGGGATAATACTTCGCTCATGCTGCCACCTCACTGGATGATTTTTTTCGTCGTATAGACACGCTGGACATCACCTTCTTGAATGAGCTTCTTGAACTGCATCCGTAATCGTTCTTCGAGCTTCTCCATATCCGCTTTTGAGTCTAAGTCCGACTTTTTCATCGCAGATAAATCACCTAAGATGATGTTATTAATTTGAAACTTTCGTAATTCTAAATCATCACGTGTTGCTTGATCGTCTGTAACGATCGTAAATTGGACATTCAAAAAACGTTCATCAGCGATATTCGTCGTCAAGTCGTCTGTCTGAAGACTTCGTGCATCAAGTTCTTCACCTGTCGGCTGTTCGACTTTTGCTTCTGTCGTATCATTAGCTAAAAAGTAATTCATGATCATATAACCTGCTCCAACCATCAGTGCTGCGACAATGATCATGATTAAAGGGATTTTTAGTTTACTCTTCTTCTTTTCCTCGGCCATCTTCGAGCCTCCTTACACTGTTCAAGCCCGCTAATCCGATTTGTTGATAAAAAGCGATTGCGATTGCCTTGACCTCTTCTATTGATTCCTTCACGACATAAATCTGTCCGCCAACGAGTTGAATCGTCGTATCCGGAGTAGAACGGACAGATTCGATCAGTATGGCGTTTAGTACGAGTGGTGCATTACGTAATGTCGTTAGCGTAATCATCGTTTCAGGTTGACCAATTCCTCAAGAACTTGGTCAGAAGTCGTGATGATTCGCGTATTCGCTTGGAAACCACGTTGAGCAATGATCATCTCCGTGAACTCTTCTGATAAGTCGACGTTTGACATTTCAAGCGTTCCAGATGTCAATTGCCCCATTCCGTTCAAGCTCGGTGTTCCAAGTACTGGCTCACCAGAGTTTTGTGACGCTGCGAACACGTTGACACCTGATTTTTCTAGACCACCTGGGTTAGCAAAGTTCGCAATCGTGATATAACCGACATTTTGTAATGCTCCTGTCGTATCGACGTAAGTGACGAGACCGTCTTTACCGATTGATAAGTTACGTGCATCCGTTGGTACTTTTAGTTTTTGGAACCCTGCGCCCCCTGCTTCCGGAAGGGGTACCGGTGGTGTCTCGCCATCTGCAATTGCTTGAGAATCACTACCAATCAAATAGTTTCCGTCACCGGTAACCAAGTTTCCTTCAAGATCGGTATAGAAGTTACCCGAACGTGTATAACGAATCCCTTCCGCCGTGACGACTTGGAAGAATCCTTCCCCAGAAATCCCGACATCGAGGACGCGACCCGTATTTTGAAGCGCACCTTGGTTATACACATTATCGACTGTTGACATCGATGCTCCAAGACCGACCTGTTTCGGGTTCGTCCCACCGACATTGCCGCCTGCACCGGATGATGAACCAACCGATTGGCTGACGAGATCCTTAAACGTCACCCGTCCTTTTTTATAACCGAACGTGTTGACGTTCGCGATGTTATTCCCGACGACATCCAGTTTCGTCTGGAAGTTCTTAAGCCCACTGATTCCTGAATACATTGAACGTAACATTATTTTTCCTCCTTTGATTGAATCTGCGTCAACTCGTATACACTAATCTGTTTTCCGTTCGATAATTCGGCCATGATATCCAGCCCATCCCGTTTTACACTAACGACACTGGCTGTCTCTTCGACGGTCGTCGTCTGTTCTGCTCCAGAAGCATCGGTCGTCTTTGACTCTGCTTCATAACTGACGTTCTTACCAATCAGATTGCTGTAGGATAATAACGCCGTCGCATGTTGGTTCAAGACCATCGTGTCCATCGTCTTCCCGATTGCTTGCATCTGTTCAAGTGAAGAAAACTGCGCCATCTGAGCAATGAAATCCTTATCTTCCATTGGTGCCGTCGGGTCCTGATTCGACAGCTGGGCAATCAGAATTTTCATGAACATATCTTTATCCATTGCTTTATTCGTCGGTACTTGTGACTTTTCAGGAAGCTGGTATGAAGTACCATCTGTTTTGATTGCATCAGTCATCGTCTTCCTCCTCTTCTTCCTCTACTGGAGCGGGTGTTTCTTGATAAGGGGACTCATGCTCCTGCTGATCACGTGTGAAGGACTGTTGAAACTCCCGTGCACTAGATGCGATCATCCCCGTCTCGATCTTCACGACCGGCGTCTGCTGGTGTAAAGCTGTCTGCAATTTTCCGAGTTGTTGCTCGATCGATTGTTTCGCTTGTTCAGTACTCGCAAACAGTTTGATGGTCAATGCCCCCTCCTTACGATCGAGTTGAACGACGACCTCTCCAAGCTGCTCTGGATAAAGACGAATCGACAATCGAGTTGACCCGTCAGCACCTTTTAAGAACGGTGCCTGTTGAAGTGCAGCTTCAATCCGTTGTTGAATCTGTTCTGGTACGGGTAGCGGCACTGGACGAATCGTTTGCAACGGGGTACCTTTGTAAATCGGCATGCTCATTTGAGTCAGCGCGGCTTTTCCTTCTGGATCAACGGGCATGGTCGCTTTTCGCATGAGTGAAGCGAATGCCAACGGGAGCGGTGTCTTTCCTTTTGCCTGCTCAGCTACAGCTACAGTGTCCGACTTGAGCGTTTCGACAATAGGACCAGTTTGCGGGAGCGTCTGTTTCACAGGCAACGCGGAAATGTCTCCTTCAATCGTAGTAAGTAATGGTTGTTTTAAGTTGTTCGTATGATGATCTTTCATTTTGATCGTATCGTTCGTTACTGTCTGCAAGACGACTTGCTGAAGCAATGGTGGCAATTGATCAAACTGATTTTTCGCCTGCTCGACATTTCCCTCAAGCAATTGTTTGACGAACGCTAGTAGTTGTTCCATTTTCTTCGGTTCTTGTTTTAACGCCTCTACTTCCGGTTGTTTCAGTAAAGAGAGAAGCTCGTCCGGTTGATCTACGAGTTCTTGTATCCAATCCGGCAATAGTGGTGTCTCCACTTTCGTCTCGAGTGCTGTCAAATCAGCTGAGACCGGTGACGATGACGTTGTTGGTAACTTCGTCAGATAATCCAGTAACGAAGCAAATTGACCACCAACCGTGGTCATCTCTCCTTTTTTCCCTGTTCCAGTATTCAAGTTCGGGGAGGATGATTGTATTACTTCCGTCATGTTCATCTGGCTTCCCTCCTTACTTCGTCGCGAGTAGCTGTGTTAAGGCCGCCGCTTTTTTAGCATCCATCTTGGCAATGATCGCCGCCTGTTGTTCCGCATCGATGTCCTCGATGATCGGTACGACTTCTGTTGGACTGAGTTCGTTTAATATGAGCGCAGCATCCTTTGGTGCCATTTCAGCATAGACATCTGTCACAGATGCTGCTTTTTTCTTCGTCGTCTTCGTTTGATCCGTCGTCGCGGGCGTCGGTGTTTGTTTTAAACGATCCCGTTCTGCAATCAAACGTTCGACTTCCTGTTCTTTAGCTTTTAAAGTATCCGATTGTTCCTTGCTTTGATTGCGTAGTTTCTTGATTTCTTGATTCGCTACTTTCAGACGACGTTCGAGTTCTGCTGACGGATTTGCTTGATTCGTCGTCGTTTTTTCCGTTGCGAACGGTAAGGATAGCAGTGGACGTCCATTCGCATAATTTAATACGAAATAAGCTGTCAGCAAGATTAAAATCAAAGGGATGATCAATAAAGGTAAGACCCATCCTTTTGACGTTTTATTTTCACTCATATCATCCGTCCTCTTCCAAACTGTAACAATGCCAGTTCATCTAATTGATTTTGTTCCGTCAATGCCTCGATTCGTTTCGTTTCAACCGTATGATTCTCTTGCAGACGACTAAACTTCTTCTCCTCGATCAATGCTCGTTCGAGTGCTTCCTGTGCGCGTTCATAGCGATTTTTCGATTGTGTCACGTACAGTTGTTGCCGTTCGATTTCTTGCTTCACGACATCTCGAGCCCGCTCCCGATATTGCGAAGACGTTAATTCGACGATGCCAATCTCATCTTGCGCTTTCAGAAAGGATTCATAACGGACGAGCAGATGGTATAGTTTTTCGACTTCAATCTCATATTGTTTTTTATGAAGGCTCAATTCTTTTGCGACGCGATCTTTCTCTGCTTCAGCCAAAGGAATGATTCGTTCATAAATCGTCTTCATCTTCCGTCCTCCTTACTGAATCGTTGCCATGAGTTGCTGACAAGCTTTTTCGAAGTCACTGTCTTCATGGATTTGTTGTTTTAAAAAACGGATCAGCTCCGGATATTTATCAACGGCACGATCAATTTCTGGGTTCGTCCCTTTTTTGTAGGCGCCGATATTGATTAAGTCTTCCGAATCAAGATACGTCGATAACAGCTGGCGAAATGCGACGGCAGCTGTCTTTTGTTCAGCAGTCGTGATTTGATTCATGACACGACTGATGGATCGTAAGACATGAATCGCCGGAAACTGTCCTTTGTTCGCAAGATTACGATCAAGAACGAAATGACCATCTAAGATCCCTCGTACAGCGTCAGCAATCGGTTCATTCATGTCGTCTCCATCGACGAGCACAGTATAAAAAGCCGTAATCGAGCCATCTTGCGTTTTCCCGCTACGTTCGAGTAACTGAGGAAGAAGAGCAAAAACGCTTGGTGTATACCCTTTTGACGCAGGCGGTTCACCTGTCGCAAGACCAATTTCTCGTTGTGCCATCGCAAAACGTGTGACAGAGTCCATCATCAAGACCACATTCTTACCTTGATCCCGAAAATGTTCAGCGATGGCTGTTGCCGTATAGGCGCCTTTTAGACGAACAAGTGGCGGTTGATCACTTGTCGCTACGACCAAGATGGAGCGTTTCATTCCTTCTTCACCGAGTTCTGCCTCCACGAATTCCTTGACTTCGCGTCCTCGTTCACCAATCAAGGCAATGACGTTGATGTCTGCTGTCGATCGTTTTGCAATCATACCGAGTAGTGTCGACTTCCCAACTCCTGATCCTGCAAATAAACCAACGCGTTGCCCTTGACCGACTGTTAGTAGCCCATCGATGGCACGGATGCCCGTCGAGAGAACATCACTGATACGAGGTCGCTCCAACGGACTAGGTGGTTTACGAACGATTGATGTCGTACGTAAATTTTCTAATGACTCCCCATCCAGTGGTCTCCCTAGACCATCGAGCACCTTACCGATCAGTTCATCCCCTACAGGGACGTGGAGTGGTTTTCCTGTCGCAAGAACAATCGAGCCTGGAGCAATCGATGTCGTTTCACCATACGGCATGAGTAGGACGTGACCTTCTCTAAAACCGACGACTTCCGCTTCAATCGTCTGCCGTTGTTGAATTTGGATCAAACAACGCTCGCCGATTGCGACAGCCGTTGGTCCACGTGATTCAATCATCAATCCAATCACTTGTACGACCTTTCCGGAATGCTGAACGAGTTCTTCCGGACGAATTTCTCGAACTGCGGCTTGAATCGCATTTACGTTAAACATGATGTAAAACCTCTTTGATTTTAGTTTGTAGGGCTTCAAAGCCACTTGTCAAACCACCTGTGATTGCTCCATTCTCCGAGTCGATCCGATAATCGCGTGCTTTAAGCGCTGGATCAAATCGTAATTGAATCGTCGCATTAGCACCTAGAACACCTTGGAGCTGCTCTTCAAGCAGAACGACCCGTTCAAAATCCGCTGGTGAAGCGTAGATAATGATCTTTTCACGATCTCGGAACTGAATGATCAACTGATGTAATAATTGGTATAATGCCTCTTCTTCTTCATCATGTAACTGCTCTAGAAACTGATGCGTCACCTGGAGTCCAAGAACACACAATTCATGTTCCAATCGCATCAATCGCTCTTGATTTTGCTCTTCGATTCGTGCAGTAAACGTATTTGTCGTTGCGATTTGCTCTTCGAACGTTGCTTGTCCTTCCGCACGTCCTGTTTCAAATCCAGCCTGGTGTCCTTCTTCATATCCTCGTTGACGTGCTTCCTCTAATGCCTGAAGACGTTCTTGTTCAAACTCACGCTGACGCTGTTCAAACTCTAGAACCATCGTCTGGCGAAGACGTTCTAGTTCAACTTGACCTTCTGCCATCCGCTCTTCATAGAACGTATCTGGAACGATTGCCGATTCTTCCTGAGCATTTCGGACTTGAACGAGTGTTCGTTCCTGTCGTTCAATCACAGCTTGTCTTTTGATGACGTTAGACAACAATATCATCTCCTCCACCACGAGCCACGACGATCTCACCCATGTCTTCTAAGCGGCGGATGATTCCGACGATTCGACTTTGTGCTTCTTCGACGTCTCGGAGACGAACAGGACCCATGAATTCCATATCCTCTTTGAACGATTCGACCATCCGTTGTGACATGTTGCGGTAGACCATATCCTTGACGTCGTCTGACGATACTTTGAGTGCCAACAGTAGATCTTCGTTCGATACTTCGCGAATGATGCGCTGAATCGCCCGTGCATCGAGCGTGACGATATCTTCGAAGACGAACATCCGTTTTTTGATCTCTTCTGCGAGTTCCGGATCCTGAATCTCGAGCGTATCGAGAATCGTTCGTTCCGTCGTCCGGTCGACCCCGTTCAATACTTGAACGACCGCCTCGATACCGCCAGACTGCGCAAAATCTTGCATGCCTGCTTGTGACAGATTCCGTTCGAGAATTTGCTCTACTTCGCTAATGATCTCCGGGTTCATTCTGTCCATCGTCGCAATCCGTCGTGCTACATCGGATTGTGCTTCTGCCGGTAGCTCCGAGAGAATTTGTCCTGATTTAGCAGGATCAAGATGGGCAAGAACAAGCGCGATTGTTTGCGGATGTTCATTTTGAATGAAGTTCAATAGCTGTTTTGGGTCTGCCTTTCGTGCAAACTCAAACGGTCGGACTTGTAACGTCGATGTCAGGCGATAGATGAGTTCCATCGCCTTTTCTTCACCAAGCGCCTTCTCTAGAACCGATTTAGCAAACCCAATTCCACCTTGAGTGATGTAGTTTTGCGCCATCGCTAGTTCATGAAACTCTTCGAGAACGACTAACTTATCTTCTGGATCGACTCGTTTCATACTTGAGATTTGAAGGGTCAACCATTCCATCTCTTCTTCCGATAAATGTTTATATACACTGGCAGCGACTTCAGGACCTAACGAAATCATGAGAATCGCAGCCTTTTCCCGACTGTTCATTTCTAGCTTCTTCATCTCATCAATCCTCCGCTAACCAAGTACGTAATAATTTCGCAAACTCATCCGGATTGGATTCAGCGAGTTTTTCAAGCTGTTTGCGTTTGACTGCACCGTCGCTCGTATCTTCTGTTGATAATTCCGGAATTTCCGTCTCAATCGGTGTCCATTCCTCAAGTTCTTCGATTTCATTCGCTCTCCGTCGACGCATGAGGAGGATGACTGCTCCAATGACGAGGATTGCCGCTCCACCAAGGGCGAACCAAACCCACATCGGTGTTGCCGTCGTCGTTTTCGTCGCTGCCGTCGTTTCCGCGAATGGTCGAGACATGACAACGACCTTATTGGCAAGTTCTGCATCCGTCAGCGTTGCTTTCGCATCTGTCTTCGTTAATGATGTCCGGATGATCGAGTACATCATCGTCTGTAAGTCAGTTTGTAGTTGTGGATCGATCTGATTCTGACCTTTTGGTGGCTCGACGATGATTTGAATTCCTAAATCACGAATCTCGTAAGGAGCTCCTGTGATTTGTTTTGTGATTCGATTGACTTCATAGTTGATGATATCGTGTGTTTTCTCACTCGTATCACCCGTCGTTCCAGTACCCGCTGGGAAATTCGTCGTCTCATTTTGCCCCGTACCTGCTGTACCAGCATTTGCAGAGCCTGTGTACGCTTCTGCTACTTTTTCAGCAGACGTGACGATCCCTTCGATTTTATCGGGATCTACTGGCTCAACAAGCTTTTGTTCTTCCTGACGTTTCGTGACATCGACATCTGCCGTGACTGAAACGAGTGCTTTTTGTGGACCGAGAACGACAGATAGCATCTGCTGAATCTGCTTGCGTAAATCGTTTTCCGTCGTTTTCTTCAGCGCCATCGGATCGGTTCCACCCGCTGTTTGCGTAGCAGATCCTGGCTCGTAATACGTAAAATACTGATCCATGATCGTAATGTTTTCTTCTTTAAGGTTCGGAATACTCTTTGCAATCAAATGATACAACCCTTGAACCGTCTGATTGTTAAGATTACTACCCGCGCTAGAAGTCAAGACGACAGAAACCGTTGAAGATTCCTTTTCATCAGATAGAAAAACACTCTTCTCCGGGAGAGTGATCATGACTTTTGCTGACTCGATCCCATTAACTTGTGTGATCAAGTTTTCAAGTTCCGTCTGCATCGTATCGCGTTCGAGAATGTTCATCTCTTTATCCGTTGTTCCGAATCCAGCGTTTTCACTGAAGAAGGAATAGTCGATTTGACCGGATTTTGGTATACCAGCCGTCGCTAATTCGACTTTTAAGTTTTCAACGTTTGCTTCTGGAACAAGTATCGTCACGCCATTTGCTTCAGTGACGACTTCCGATGCGATTCCATCTTCATTTAGCTTTTCCGTCACTTGCCCCGCCTCTTGAGGGGATAGCTTCGAATAAAGAGGCGTCATCGTTGGTTTAGATAACCAGATGATCGCAACAATCAACGCCGCTAAAACGACGACGATGATTCCTAAAATCGTCGCCTTTTTCGCAAGTGACCATTCTTTCCATGTCGTATTCATAGCTCCTAATCGAGCTTTTAAACGTTCGTTCATTCAACATCTCCCACGCTTTCCTTAACAGTCACAGTTGCATACGCATCATTTCTTGGTATGCTTCGATGCCTTTGTTACGGACTTCAAGGGCGAGTTGCATAGAAAGCGATGCCTCTTCTGTTTTAATCATGATGTTATGTAGATCCGTCGTCTTTCCTGTCGCGAGATCGACACGAGCTTGAGATGAGGCGTGTTGCGTTGCATTCAGTCCGTTCATCGCCTCGCTGAGCACCTCACTAAAATCACTTGGTGTCGTCTTAGCGACTGTCTGCGTGGGTAGTACCATCTGCATGTTTTGAATTGGTTGAATTGCCATCTCTTCATCTCCTCTACTTATTTACCAATCTCCATCGCTTTGACGAGCATCGCTTTTGTCGCGTTCAAAGCCGTTACGTTCGCTTCGTAAGAGCGTGTCGCGCCCATCATGTCGACCATTTCTTTTAAGATATCGACATTAGGCATCTTGACGTACCCGAGTTCATCCGCATCTGGATGCGTCGGATTATATTCTAATTTGAATGGTTCAGGATCCTTCTTCAATTCACTGACCGTGACACCATTGGCGGTCTCTTTCAACACAGCGAGTTTTCTCGCATACGGTTGCCACTGTCCATTGACGAGCTCACCTCTTGTCGTTTGAGCATTCGCGATGTTTGCCGAGACTGTATCGAGCCGCAAACGCTGGGCAGTTAACCCGGATGCAGACGTATGAAATCCGTTGAACATACTCATCGATTACTTTCCTCCTCGGATAACAGACTGAATGCCAGAGAATTTGCGATTCAACTGTTCGACCAACGCCTCGTACTCAATTTGATTGCGTGATAATTCAGACATCTCAAGATCGATATCGACACCATTTCCATCGTTACGCATCGTATTTGGTCGATCGACGATGCTACCAGAAGTTCCGATTGTTGCGTGTCGCTTTAAACTCATTTTCATCTCTGAATCGAGCACATCTCCAAAAGTGACACGCTTTGCCTTATACCCAGGCGTATCGACATTCGAGATGTTCTTAGCGATAACTTCCTGTGCCATAACCGTTCGATTGACAGCTTGTGTCATTACGTTATAGTCAGACCCTAACCAATTCATCTTCTTTCCTCCACTCATGGAAACTATATTCAAATTCACGACAAAAAGTAAGTCGTTAGTAACATATCTGAAATAATTGAAACAAATAGGTCAATGTTTGAAAAGAAGTTTTTTGAAAAATAAGGTAATGAGATGTTAATAATGTGTTTTTTATTCCCTTTTCTTATAAAAATGATAAATAATACCTAGTCAAACAAAAAAGACCTAGTGCTTAACTAGGTCTTCTCTCTATAAGCAGCAATTCCCTTTTTAGTTCGATTTAATTCGTTCTAATTCATATAGGAAATTATCGTTTAAGATTTTGATGTATGTTCCCTTCATCCCGAGCGAACGTGACTCGATGACTCCTGCACTTTCGAGCTTACGAAGCGCATTGACGATGACGGAACGAGTAATACCGACACGATCCGCAATCTTTGAAGCGACGAGTAACCCTTCATTTCCTTCAAGCTCTTCGAAGATATGCTCAATCGCTTCGAGTTCCGAATAAGACAGTGAATTGATCGCCATCTGAACGACAGCTTTCTTCCGTGCTTTATCTTCCGCCTCATGAGCCTTTTCACGAAGGATCTCCATCCCGACGACTGTCGCACCATACTCTGCCAGCACGAGGTCTTCTTCGTTAAAGTCTTCAACCATACGACCGAGGACAAGCGTACCAAGGCGTTCTCCACCACCGATGATTGGTACGATCGTCGTTTTCGACGTTTCGAACGTGTCACGGTTATCGACTGGGAATGCCGTATGTTCGCTATCGATGGCAATGTTTGCCGTCGTTTCCGTGACGTTAAATAATTTTTTCGTGTAATCTTCCGGGAATTGACGTTCTTCTAAGAAACCACGGACCCGGTCATTTTCGATTTGTTGCTTGATTGCGATACCCAGTAACTTACCGCGCCGACTTACGATGAATGTGTTTGATTCCATGACTTCACTGAGACGGTCAGCCATGACCTTGAAATCAACATGTGTGCTCGCTTCCTGTTGTAACATCGTATTCAGCTTCCGCGTTTTCGCCAATAAATTCATTTTTTCTTCCTCCACTTTATAAGATGAACTGACTTAAGTCACGATCATCTGCTACTTTTCCAACTCGATCCGTCACGTATTGTGGCGTGATCGTCACATCCGTTTCCGGCATATCTGCTGCTTCGAAAGATAATTCCTCGAGCACGCGCTCCATGATCGTATACAAGCGCCGCGCTCCGATATTATCCGTCTCATCGTTCACTTGTGCAGCAATCCGTGCGATTTCACGAATGGCTTCTTCTGTAAAGGTGACATGAACATGCTCTGCCCCTAATAATGCTTTATATTGTTTGAGTAATGCTTGATTCGGTTCAGTCAAAATTTTGACAAAGTCATCTTCTGTCAAACTATCGAGTTCGACACGGATCGGAAAACGACCTTGGAGTTCAGGAATCAGATCAGATGGTTTCGCCATATGGAACGCACCTGCAGCGATGAACAAGATATGATCCGTCTTGACTGGACCATATTTCGTAACGATCGTCGATCCTTCAACGATCGGTAAGATGTCCCGCTGAACACCCTCTCGTGAAACACCTGCTGAATCATGTCCTTTTGTCGCAATCTTATCGATCTCATCGACGAAGATGATCCCCATTTGTTCTGCGCGACGGACCGCTTCGTCATGGACTTCGTTCAAGTCAAGCAACCGTTCCGCTTCTTCCGCTGTCAAGATCGGTCGCGCTTCTTTGACTGTGAGTTGACGCTTCTTCGTTTTCTTCGGCATGACTTGTCCGAGCATATCCTGAAGATTCGCAAGCCCCTCCATACCTTGTTGCCCAGAGAATAAATCCACTTGACGTTCTTCGACATCGACTTCGATCATTCGATCCTCGAGTTGCCCCGTCAGTAATTGCTGACGAAGTAACGAACGGTCGGCTGTCGCTTCCGATGTATCCGGCTCTTGTTGCTTTTGGTTCCCACCGAACAACATCTCAAACGGATTCGTTCCACCACCGAGACTAGATGACGCTTTTTTCCCAGACAACGCATCAACGATTCGTTCGTTCGCCACTGCTTCCGCTCGATCCTTGAGCGCTTCTTTTTTCTCATCTTTGACAAGACGAAGAGACGCTTCCACGAGATCCCGCACCATTGACTCCACATCACGACCGACGTACCCTACTTCCGTGAACTTCGTTGCTTCAATCTTGACGAATGGCGCCCGAACGAGTTTCGCGAGGCGTCGCGCAATTTCCGTCTTTCCGACACCGGTAGGTCCGATCATCAGAATGTTCTTCGGTGTGACTTCGTCCCGCATCGATGCATCGAGTAACTGTCGACGATAACGATTTCGTAAAGCAATCGCCACCGCACGTTTAGCATCTGCTTGTCCGATGACATGTTCATTCAACTTCTCGACGATTTGTCTTGGCGTCAATTCATGCATGGTCATTGCCTCCGATCGTTTCTAGGATGATTTGATCGTTCGTAAAGACACAGAGTTCACCAGCCGTCTCAAGAGCTGCGCGGGCGATTTCCTCTGCCGTGAGATGACTTGCGTGTCGAGCTAACGCGCGACCTGCTGCAAGCGCATAATTACCACCTGAACCGATTGCGAGAATGCCATCATCCGGTTCAATGACTTCCCCGTTTCCGGATACAAGTAAGAGATGTGTTCCATCCATGACGAGTAAGAGTGCTTCTAGTTGACGCAGCATCTTATCGCCTCGCCATTCCTTCGCTAGCTCAACTGCTGCCCGTTGTAAGTTCCCGTTATACATTTCAAGCTTCGCTTCGAATTTTTCAAAGAGTGTAAACGCGTCCGCGACACTTCCAGCAAATCCGGCAATGACTTTTCCACCATAGAGGCGCCGTACTTTTTTCGCACTTTTCTTCATGATGACTTGGTTTCCGAAAGTCACCTGTCCGTCTCCGCTCATCGCGGATTGTCCGTTATGTTGAATCGCAAAAATCGTCGTTGCATGAAACATCAATGTTTCCTCCCTTAGGCACGAGGATGTGCTTGTTGATAAACATGTCGTAATCGTTCCGTCGTTACGTGTGTGTACTGACCGGTCGTCGACAGCGATGCGTGTCCAAGTAACTCTTGGACTGCTCGCAAATCGGCGCCTCTTTCCAGTAAATCTGTCGCGAAACTATGACGAAGCGCATGTGGTGTCACATGTTTCCCAACAAGTTGTTCCCCTTTTTTCATGATTTTCCGAATCGCATCCGTCGTCAATCGACGCCCTGAATGAGACAAGAATAACGCTTGCTCATGACCTGCGACTGGATCTCGTGATGGTAAGTACAGTTCTAATGCATCTTTAGCAAAGGTTCCAATTGGTGCGATGCGTTCTTTCCCACCTTTTCCATACACATGGACGTAGGAGTGATCAGTCGCGAGATCACGAAGATCAAGTTGAACGACCTCGCTGACCCGCATACCCGTCGCATATAAAAGTTCTACTAACGCCACATTCCGGTTGCCAAGCGTATCACTCGATCGAAAGGCATCGAGGAAACGTTCATATTCCGTTGGAACGAGGAATGTCGGAAGTCCTTGTTGTCGTTTTGGTGCTTTTAATCCATCGAATGGATTAGGCTCATCGGTGTCACGTGTCAAAAAACGACCAAATTGTTTGAGGCAGGAAACTTTTTGTGCAATCGTCGCCCGCGCCAGCTCCTGATCGTAAAGAGCATACAAATAACGCCGTGCACTTGCCAATTCAATCGATCGTAACTGATGATCGCGGCAAAAAGCGGCGTATTGTCGAAGTGTTTGATCATAAGAGCGACCTGTATTCGGAGATAATTGACGTTCAATATGAACATACCGCATAAAATCTTCTAGCAGTCGCTCAAAAGCAGTGTCTATCCCCATGAATGCGCCCCCTTCTGACCATTTCATTCTCGAATCGCCCTTAGCATAGCACAGACCAAGTAGTCTGACAATAGACCAAAAACCGAAAAATTAACGAAATTATCGCGCTTTTATGACAAATTAAGAAATGGGGAGAAAGAGCGCTGAATCACGCCTTTCTCCCCATCAAAAATCACATATCCGTGAAATCTTTGATTGCTTCAAGTGCTCGCTCTGCGTAGAGCGCATACTTCTCAGGTTTTTTCATCCGAACCGGATGACCAACGAGTGCTGGTACCAATCCGAAGTTGGCATTCATTGGCTGGAAGTTCTTCCCTTCCGCCGTCGTGATATAGTGCGACATCGCACCCATCATCGTTTCCTGCGGGAACGTAACCGGTTCCGCCTCATTGACGAGACGTGCCGCGTTAATTCCTGCCGTTAAGCCGGACGCTGCTGACTCGACGTACCCTTCGACACCTGTCATTTGACCAGCAAAGAACAAGTCGTCACGTGTACGTGTCTGATACGTTGGCTTTAACAAATTCGGTGAGTTGACGAACGTGTTACGGTGCATGACACCATAACGGACGATTTCTGCATTCTCAAGACCAGGAATCAAGCGAATGATCCGCTTTTGTTCGCCCCATTTCAAATGTGTCTGGAAGCCGACAAGGTTGAACAATGTTCCAGCTGAGTTATCTTGACGCAATTGAACGACAGCATATGGCCGTTTGCCTGTCTTCGGATCTTCAAGTCCGACTGGCTTCATTGGTCCGAACAAGAGTGTTTTCGGTCCGCGAGAAGCGAGAACTTCAAATGGCATACAGCCCTCGAAGTAAATCTCTTTTTCAAATTCCTTCAGTGGAACAACTTCCGCATTGATCAGCTCATCATAGAAGAGCTGGAATTCTTCTTCCGTCATTGGACAATTCAAGTAGGCAGCTTCGCCTTTATCATATCGTGATTTCAGATAAACCTTCTCACGATCGATTGTGTCTCCATCGAGAATCGGTGCCGCTGCATCGAAGAAGTATAGATAATCTTCACCTGTGAATTGTTTAAGTGATTCCGATAATGCCGCACTCGTCAACGGACCCGTCGCGACGATCGTCGGACCATCTGGAATCGCTTCGATTTCTTCATGATGGACTGTAACGTTCGGATGGTTTTTCAACGTTTCCGTCACATATCCTGCGAAGTCGTGCCGATCGACAGCAAGTGCTCCACCTGCTGGAACGCTCGCTAAGTCTGCTGCTTTCATGATCAAGGAATCGAGCTGACGCATCTCTTCCTTTAAAACACCGACTGCGTTCGTTAACTGGTTCGCTCGAAGTGAGTTCGAACAGACGAGTTCAGCGAATTGGTCTGTATGGTGCGCGGGTGTCTGCTTGACAGGCCGCATTTCATATAAGTCTACTTGTACGCCGCGTTTTGCAAGTTGCCATGCTGCTTCAGAACCTGCAAGTCCCGCGCCGATTACCGTTACACGTTTCAACGGTCATTCCTCCTCTTGCTCCTGATCGATGCGTGTTTCATGATGTCCACAAGATGTACATTCTACTTTCACACCGTTCTTGATTTTCTTTTGTACCATCATACTGCTACATACCGGACATGGTTCTTCGACCGGTTTATCCCATGAGACGAACTCACATTCCGGATAGTTCGAACAACCGTAGAACAAACGTCCTTTTTTACTACGACGTTCGACGATGTCGCCCGTTCCACATGTCGGACACTTCACACCGATCTCGACTTGGATCGGTTTTGTGTTACGACACTCTGGGAAGTTCGAGCACGCCATGAACTTGCCATAACGTCCCATCTTGATGACCATCGGATGACCACAGACTTCACAATCTTCTCCAGCCGGTTCATCTTTGATTTCAATCTTCTCGATTTCTGCTTCTGCTCGTGTCAGACGCTTTGCAAAGGACTTGTAGATTGGATCGACGACTTCCGTCCACTGCATGTCACCTTTTTCGATCGCATCGAGTAAAGCTTCCATGTCTGCAGTGAACTGGACAGTGATGAACTCTTGGAAATAGTCGCTGATCATATCGATGACGAGTTCACCAAGTTCCGTTGGTAAGAATTTCTTCTCTTCAAGCGTCACGTAACCCCGTTTTTGAATCGTATCGAGCGTCGGCGCATACGTCGACGGACGACCGATGCCGAGTTCTTCCATCGCCCGGACAAGACGTGCTTCCGTATAACGTGGCGGTGGTTGGGTGAAGTGTTGTTTCGGTTCGATTGCTGATTGTTTTAACTCTTCCCCTTCATCGAGTGGAGGAAGTAATCCTTCCTTGACGTCTGAAACCGCCTCATCGTCCGTATCTTCGATGTAGACCTTCATGAAGCCTGGGAATTTAACGGTCGACCCGTTGGCACGGAAAGTGACGTCGTTCGAGACGAGATCGATCTTGACGGTATCGAGAATCGCTGGCGCCATCTGACTTGCGACGAACCGTTCCCAAATTAGTTTATATAAGCGGAACTGATCACGCGATAAATACGATTTGACGAGTTGTGGCTCGCGCATCGTCGAAGTCGGACGAACTGCTTCGTGCGCATCTTGTGAGTTCGCTGATTTTTTTTCTTTGCGTTTCTCGCTTGCGATGTATTCTTTTCCGTACGCCTGCTCAATGAACCCGTGTGCTTCAAGGTTCGCCGAATCTGACGTCCGTGTCGAATCGGTACGCATATACGTGATCAAACCGACTGTACCTTCTTTTCCAATCTCGATTCCTTCGTATAGCTGTTGTGCGATCATCATCGTCTTCTTTGCTCGGAAGTTCAGCTTACGTGCTGCTTCCTGTTGCAGGGAACTCGTCGTAAACGGTAACGCCGGATTCCGTTTCCGCTCTTTTTTCGTGACGGAATCAACTGTGAAGTCTTCCGAGAGTTGATTCAAGATTTGATCGACTTCTTCTTGCGAATGAAGTTCACGCTTCTTGCCATCGACTCCATAGAAGTTCGCTTCGAGCTTTTCACCGTTTGCATCGAGTTCGAGTTTGATCGTCCAGTATTCTTCAGGCATGAACGCGTTGATTTCTTGTTCCCGATCAATGATCATCTTGACGGCAACGGATTGAACGCGTCCCGCAGATAACCCTTTTTTAATCTTCTTCCATAATAACGGACTCATGCTGTAACCAACAAGGCGGTCCAAGATACGACGGGCTTGCTGTGCATCGACAAGATCATAGTTGAGCTTGCGTGGTCGCTTGAACGAATCCTTGATGGCATCTTTCGTGA
Source organism: Exiguobacterium acetylicum DSM 20416 (assembly GCF_000702605.1). Lineage (NCBI taxonomy): Bacteria > Bacillati > Bacillota > Bacilli > Caryophanales > Exiguobacterium > Exiguobacterium acetylicum. The sequence goes on from NZ_JNIR01000001.1 coordinate 1,544,990, forward strand.
TTTCATTGAAGACGACGCGGCACTCCGTTGATTCATCAACGCCTAATGCTTTGGCTAAATGCCATGCGATCGCTTCCCCTTCACGGTCGGGGTCGGCTGCGAGATAGATTTTTTGTGCTTTTTTCGCAGCTGTCTTGAGTTCTTTTAAGACCGGACCTTTACCACGGATCGTGATATATTTCGGTTCATAGTCATGTTCGACGTCGACTCCCATTTGGCTTTTCGGCAAGTCAATGACGTGCCCCATCGACGCTTTCACGGTATAGTTGGATCCGAGATAACGTTTGATGGTTTTTGCCTTAGCGGGTGACTCGACGATTACTAGATATTTTGCCATTGCAATCGCTCCCTATTAGAGGCGTACTCGTATTTTAATCTCACTTATCATAGTAGTCTCGATTCCCATTTGTCAACGTTCAGCCGAATACTTTTTGAAACTTCTTCCGGATTAAGGAGTGGAATCGCTCCTTCTGCGATCAATTGATTCGTTCCGGTAAAGAACGATTCAGTTGGACAACCCGGCAAACAATAGACATCTTTTCCTTGATCAAGTGCGTGACTTGCAGTATTCATCGTACCGCTTCGTTTCGCCGCTTCGACGATGATCAACGAGGAGGACAATCCGGCGATGATGCGATTCCGTTCTAGAAATTGAAATTTTTGAATAGGAGTTCCGGATGGATATTCGGAGAGAAGAAGACCGTTTGAGAGGATCCGTTCAAAAAGAGTAGCATGGGAAGTGGGATATAGACGATCAAGTCCGCCAGCAAGAACCGCAATCGTTGTTTGCTGATGTTTTAAGGATAGACGATGAACGAGGGCATCGATGCCATAGGCACCTCCGGAAACGGTGGCGAGATCGGGGTGAAAGAAGGGTTGCAGGAAACGCATGCGGGAAAGGTGTTGCGGTGAAGGGGTTCGACTACCGATGATACTGACGCGTGGAAGAGTTAGGCGGGACGGGTCACCGCGGTAAAAGAGGGCATAGACAGGTTGAGGGATCGTCAGTAACACAGTCGGAAACAGCCGATCTCCTTTGACTAGAATCGACTCTTCGATCCAATCAAGCTGTAGTGCTTGTTCATACCGTTTTCGAAGACGCGTCGAAACGGGTAATTCATGACTTGGAACGATTCCGAATTGCTCAATCAATCGGACGATCGTGTAGGGTACCTGACACATGGCGAAGCGGACATACAGTTCACGTTTCATGAGATCAGCGCTCCTTATTTAAGCTTCTTATTTATATAGAAGAAAGCCGTCCTGATTTGATCAGGACAGCTTCTTTTTTTGATTTATTTGACTGTGCTGTTCGTCACGCACTCGTCATAGATCCCTGCTTCTTTGATGACACGGATTAACGTCTCACCAATGACAGCTGGTGTTTCTGCTACTTCGATTCCGTTTGCACGGAGTGTCTTGATTTTTTCAGCAGCTGTTCCTTTACCGCCAGAGATGATCGCACCTGCGTGACCCATCCGTTTGCCGGCAGGAGCTGTTTGACCACCGATGAAACCAATGACTGGTTTCGTCATGTTCGCTTTGACCCACTCAGCCGCTTCTTCTTCAGCTGTTCCACCGATTTCCCCTAACATGATGACAGCTTTTGTTTCTGGATCTTCATTGAACGCTTTGAGCGTATCGATGAAGTCCGTTCCATTGACCGGGTCGCCCCCGATACCAACAGCTGTCGATTGACCGATGCCTGCTGTCGTCAATTGATGGACAGCTTCATATGTCAAAGTCCCAGAACGTGAGACGATACCGACATGACCTGGTGTATGGATATATCCTGGCATGATACCAAGCTTCGCGACACCTGGAGTGATGACGCCAGGGCAGTTCGGTCCAATAAGACGAACTGGTTTGCCTTCGAGGTAACGTTTTACTTTGACCATATCAAGAACTGGAATACCTTCCGTGATACAGATGATCAACGCGATGCTCGCATCTGCTGCTTCCATGATTGCATCCGCTGCGAATGCTGGTGGAACGTAGATGATCGATGCGTTCGCACCCGTTTTTTCGACCGCTTGTGCGACCGTATCAAAAACAGGAACACCACCGAGTACTTCCGTACCGCCTTTTCCTGGTGTGACACCGCCTACGAGGTTTGTGCCGTAGTCGATCATCTGTTCACCGTGGAACATCCCTTGGTTACCAGTAATCCCTTGAATAATGACTTTCGTCGATTCGTTCACCCAAATACTCATCTTTAGCTCCCCCTTACTTCACGAGCGCAGCGATTTTTTCTGCGCCGTCTGCCATTGATGTAGCTGCTGTAATCGCTAGACCTGAATCTTTGAGAATTTGTTTCCCTGCATCAACGTTCGTCCCTTCAAGACGAACGACGAGTGGCAATTCGAGACCGACTTCTTTTGTCGCCGCAACGATACCTTCTGCGATGACGTCACATTTCATGATTCCACCGAAGATGTTGACGAAAATCCCTTTGACGTTCTCATCTGATAAGATCAGTTTGAATGCTTCTGTAACTTTCTCTTTTGTCGCACCACCACCGACATCGAGGAAGTTTGCAGGATCACCACTGAAGTGTTTGATGATATCCATCGTTGCCATGGCAAGACCCGCACCATTGACGAGGCAACCGATGTTTCCATCGAGCGCGATGTAGTTCAAATCACTTTTCGACGCTTCGACTTCACGTGGATCTTCTTCTGTTTCATCACGTAACGCTACGATATCCGCATGACGATACAACGCGTTTGAATCGAAGTTCAACTTTGCATCTAATGCAAGGACTTCGCCATCCTTCGTCGTAACGAGTGGGTTGATTTCTGCGATCGAACAATCCTTGTCGACGAAGAAGTTGTAGAGTTTTGTGACCATACCGACGAACTTGTTGACGAGCTTCACTGGAACACCCATTGCGAACGCAAGTTTACGCGCTTGGAATCCTTGAAGACCAACCGCAGGATCAACGACTTCTTTGATGATTTTTTCTGGTGTCGCTTCCGCCACCTCTTCGATGTCCATACCACCTTCGCTTGATCCCATGATGACAACACGTCCTGTCACACGATCAAGTACGATTCCAAGATAGTATTCTTTGTCAATCGCACAACCTTCTTCGACGAGAAGACGTTGAACGACTTTTCCTTCTGGACCTGTTTGGTGCGTGACGAGCGTTTTGCCGAGTAACTCCGTCGCATATTCCTTCACTTCTTCTTGCGATTTCGCAAGCTTGACGCCACCTGCTTTACCGCGTCCCCCCGCGTGAATTTGAGCTTTGACGACTTTAATCGGGCCTGACAATTGTTCTGATGCATCGACCGCCTCTTCGACGGTGAAGGCTGCGATTCCGTTTGGTACGGGTACACCGTACGAACGAAGTAATTCTTTTGCCTGATACTCATGTACATTCATGAAAAAATCCCCCTTAACCCCTTTAGTTTCGGCTCTTTCATTGTAGTTAAAATTGGAAGCGCTGTCTATCGTTATCGACCGAAAGCTTTATTTTTTCAGAATTTCATCTTGATCGAGACGATATAAAAAGGCGAATAACTCAGCGATGACACCGTACAATTCTTCTGGAATCTGTTCCGATACTTGGACAGCGTCTAGTAACGTCATCAACGTTTCGTCCTGTCGGATGGGAATATCATGTTTCAATGCCTCTTCTAAAATCCGTTCCGCGATATGTTCCGATCCCTTAGCGACGACTTTTGGGGCATGCATCTGTTCTTCGTATGATAGAGCTATTGCTTTTTTCATATATGAAGATCCACCCTTCCATTACGCGTTGAGATATCATGCGGTACGCGCTCTTTCGTCTGTTCGACCCAATCGAATCGCGTCAATACATAGCCTTGTTCCTCTAAACGAGTCTGGATTTGCGGTGTGTAGGCTTGCATGAACGTATCGACGTGCGCATTCGGATGAAAAACGGAAATCGAAACATTCCGGTCTGCGATCAAGACGTCAACAGCGACCTCACCGAGCGCCGGTAATTGAAGATACAACACGACGCGGGCATGATTTGGATCAAACGTCCGTTCGAACGGTGCTTCCATCATGAGATCGACATCTTCGAAAGGTCCAAATTGAGGTAATTGAAATAAATAGACTCCTTTCCCTGCTTCGTTTGTTGCTTGAACGAGTTGTTGCGCTAAAATCTGATCACTCGTCTTTCGATCAAGCGTTCGACCTGTCTCGTCACCCTTTGCCAGTTGAACGAGTTCGGTAAGAGCGTGCTTTAGCTGCTTTGCTTCTCCTTCTGTTACCGGTTGACCGATTTGCTTTAGGAGTTCACGTGTTTCCGCAGTCGGTACCGTCTGACGCTGTAAAAAGGAATCGAGTAACTGTGGTAGAGCCGACTTTTGCGGAACAGACTCGGTCGAGATGATTTTTAAGACCGGTTGTCCCTCTGCTGAAACGACTTGAAAGCGATACATGTTCCCTTCTTTTAGTTCAGCCGTTGTCCCAGCCGTCAAGACGCGTTGACCGACTTGGAGTTCCATCAATCCGTCCGGCAACAGTTTCAATACTTTACCGACGATGTTTGCTCCTTCCCGTAACGGCAGGTTCGCATGATCGATGATTTTAAATGGAAGTAAGGCACGATGTTCGATTTGCATGCTCGATCCCTCCTAGAGACGTTCTTTGACAGGACGGAATGTTTTCCGGTGAATCGGTGTGACGCCCAGTGTATCGAGCGCTTGTAAATGTATCGGTGTTCCGTAACCTGCGTGTGTTTCAAATCCGTATCCCGGATACTCGATCGCGTATTGTTCCATCATCGCATCTCGTGTCTCTTTCGCAACGACACTTGCAGCAGCAATTGAGACACTTCGCGCATCTCCTTTGATGAGAGAGAGTTGTGGTATATCGTCGTCGAGTGTCATCGCATCGACGAGTAAGGCATCCGGTTGCAATTGACGTAGAGCATTTTGCATCGCCTGTTTCGATGCTTGATAGATATTGATTTCGTCGATTTCAGCCGGTTCGATGATGCCGATCGCAATCTCAGCAACTTCTTGCAAATGCTTAAGTGCCGCTTGTCGCTGTACTTTACTCATCTGTTTTGAATCCGTTAGTCCCGGATGATAGAAACCGTCTGGTAAGATGACAGCTGCTGCGACGACAGGACCAGCTAGTGGACCTCGTCCGACTTCGTCCACTCCTGCAATTCGAACGTACCCTTGTTGACGATATTCGTCTTCAAATGCGAGTCGTTCCTTGAAATCGATCCGTTGCTGCTCTTCGAGCGCAAATCGTCGCTCTGTCTGACGAAACAGTGTATGCACCCCTTTTCGCGCATCTGTCGCCAGTTCCTGCTTCAGTTGAATAAATTCTTCTAGTGTTGCTTTTTGCAATCGTTCTTTTAATTCGGCTATTTTCATACACCCTGCTCCTTTGAAAAAAACTTGGACATCAAAGGATGTCCAAGTCCGTTATGCATTCGTTTCCCACTCTTCGACTGTTTCAAGCGTCACCCGACCGAGCTTTTCCGTTCGCAATTCATGCAGGAGCATTTCGCTCGTCCGCTCGAAATCGACATAACCCCCTGAGACGAAACCACGCTTTTTACCGATTGCTTCGAGTACATCAACCGCTTCTCCCGATACTTCGTCGAGTCGATAACGCTCACGTAACTGCTCCGGATACCGTGTCTTTAGCTCACGAAGGGCAAATAGCGCGATATCGTCGATGTTTAAGATATCATCTTTGATCGCTCCTGTTGCTGCTAGACGATAGCCGACGACTTGATCGTCGAACTTCGGCCAGAGAATACCTGGTGTATCGAGTAATTCCATCTCACCTGTTTTCATCTTGATCCACTGCTGGCGTTTCGTCACACCTGGACGGTCACCGGTGATGGCGATATTTCGGCCGGCAAGTCGATTGATGAGCGTCGATTTCCCGACGTTTGGAATACCAATGATCAAGGCACGAATCGCACTCGGATTCCGACCTTTCTCCCGCATCCGTGCATGTTTTTCTTTCATTAGTCGTAAAGCGCCCTCATGGATTTGATTCAATCCTTTATTGTGCTTCGCATCAACCGCGACGACATCGACACCATCTGCTCGTAATGCCTGCATCCATTGTTCCGTCACTCGTTTGTCTGCCATATCCGCTTTGTTGAGGACAATCAATCGCGGCTTACCTGCCGTGATCTGTTCGACCATCGGATTACGGCTCGACATCGGAAGACGTGCGTCGACGAGTTCGATCACCACATCGATCAACTTTAATTTTTCTGTGACTTCCCGACGTGCTTTGGCCATGTGACCGGGGAACCATTGAATCGTCATATCCTTCACCTCGTTCATATATTCCTGGACTTCTTGCTGATCATACGATACATGAAAAAAACATCCACTCCCTAGTATACGCAACTTAAGACGAGAAAAGAAGATGAGCTGCTTACTTTTAACGGCAAGCGTCTCATCTTCTTTCGTTTTAATCGACAGAGCGTACATCATTGAATGGATAGAAGACGAAGTTCGTCGTTCCGACGATTTGTTCTTCATCCACGAAACCGATATCACGACTATCTTTTGAATTTTGACGGTTGTCTCCCATGACGAATACTTTCCCTTTCGGAACAGTCGTTTCACCTGTTCGCTCTTCAAGCGTGAAGTCTTCCGTCAATGGCACACCACTCATCTGGGCTTTGTATTCTTTCAAATACGGTTCAGCTACTTTCTTATCGTTGACATACAACGTATCGTCTTTGTAATACATCGTATCTCCTGGAACAGCGATGACCCGTTTGATGTAATCTCGAGTTTCCGTTGCATGGAAGACGACGATATCGCCTCTTTCTGGTTCATTAAAATAGTACGGGACCTTATTAACGATCATTCGATCCGCATTGTGTAAGGTTGGCATCATCGATTCCCCATCAACGATGACGGGTACGAACAGGAACGTTCGAATGATGAACGCGATGACGAGCGCTACGACGAGCGCCTTTACCCAACTGAATAACTCCTTCACGAATTCCACTCCCTTGATTAACGCAATTTCTTCCTAAGGACTAGTATACGCATAAACGGCAAAAAAAGAAGCTTGTCCGGAGACAAGCCACTTTTTCACATGATTAACGACGAATTTCTTTAATACGCGCCGCTTTACCACGAAGGTTACGGAGGTAGTAAAGTTTCGCACGACGGACTTTACCGTAGCGAACGACTTCGATTTGTGCAACACGTGGTGAGTGGAGCGGGAATGCACGCTCAACGCCAACTCCGTAAGAAATTTTACGGACTGTGAATGTTTCACTGATGCCGCCACCGTGACGTTTGATGACTACGCCTTCGAAGAGCTGAATACGCTCACGCGTACCCTCGACGACTTTAACGTGTACACGGACTGTATCCCCAGGACGGAACGCAGGGACGTCTGACTTGATTTGTTCTTGTGTAAGTTCACGGAACAATTGTTGTGTGTTCATGAATGATTTCTCCTTTTTTCACCAATGTTCTTATCTTCATTTGCTTCAAGCATCCGACAGCGGAACATCGTTAATGGGTGGCTTTTGCCACATGTTTTAACTTATCATAGATTCAGTCGTTTGACAATCCTGAAATCGAGTCTAAATAATGCTGATCTTCTTCTGTTAACGGTGCATCAACGAGGAGATCGGGACGACGCTCATATGTCCGTTTTAGCGACTGTTCCCGTCGCCATTTTTCAATCCGGGCATGGTTGCCTGATAACAAGACATCGGGTACGCGGTGCCCTTTATATTCTGCCGGACGTGTATAATGCGGATATTCAAGTAGCCCCGTCGAGAAGGAATCATCTTCGTGACTCGCAGATGCACCGAGGACGTCCGGTAAAAGTCGGACGACAGCATCGATCATCGTCATCGCAGCAAGTTCTCCTCCCGTCAAGACAAAGTCTCCGAGCGAGACCTCATCCGTCACCAACTGATCATGAATTCGCTGATCAAACCCCTCATAGTGACCACATAAGAAGACTAGTTCTTCTTCGTTTGCCCACTCTTCTGCCATCCGTTGCGAAAAACGTTTACCGGTCGGTGTCATGACGATGATTCGTCGTTTTCGTTCCGGCAGGCTCGCCATCGCATCGAAGACGGGTTGAGGTGTCAACAGCATGCCAGCTCCTCCACCATATGGATAATCATCGACCTTACCATGCCGATTCGTTGAAAAGTCCCGAAAATTGATTGTTTCGAGCATGACGCGTTCATCGTCTTGCGCTCGCTTGACGATCGAATGATCGAGCGCTGAAAACATTTCTGGAAACAGCGTCAACACACGGATGTTCATTCTTCGATCAGTCCCGGAAGCGGCGTGATTTGGATGCGTTTCTGTTCGACATCAACGGAAGCAACGACTTGTTCAATATACGGAATCAAGACATCCTTTTTCCCATCGCGTTTGATCGTCCAGACATCGTTCGCTCCTGTCTCGAGAATATCGGAGACGACACCAATTTTCGTCTCACCGTCGTAGACCGTACAACCGATGATTTCATGATAGTAAAATTCATGTTCGTCTAAGTCCTGCAAGTCTTCTGCGTGGACATAGAGTTTCAATCCTTTATACTTCTCGACATCATTGATATGATGCATCCCTTTGAACGTCACCATGATGAATTGTTTATGTTTTCGGTAGCCACTGATTGTTACCGGTGTATACGTGCCTTCAGAGCCGAGAAAGACTTCCTTCCCGACTTTAAAGCGTTCCTCCGGGAAATCCGTGCTCGCGAGTAACTTCAATTCCCCTTTTAGACCGTGCGTATTAGCGATTTTCGCAATTTCCAACCATTCCATTCGTTTCACTTCCTTTCTTGAATTAAAAAAAGGAGGTAAGCTTTCGCTCACCTCCTAACGTCTTACTTCGCGAGTTTCGCGTTGTGGAATTTCTCCATGATACCAGCTTGTGAGAAGAGGTTACGAACTGTGTCCGAAGGTTTAGCACCTTCAGAGAGCCATTTAAGAGCTAGCTCTTCGTTGATTTTAACTTCTGCTTCTGGTTTAGCAACTGGATTGTAGTATCCGATTTGCTCGATGAAACGACCATCACGTGGTGCACGTGAGTCTGCTACTACCACACGGTAGAAAGGTGATTTTTTTGCGCCCATGCGCTTAAGACGAATTTTAACTGCCATTCGTAAGTCCCTCCAAATAATAAATAATTTTTTCGTTTAGTCAAATTGACAACTTCATTAGTATACAACGTTACAGCGAAAGAGAAAAGACTTTTAAAAGAATGGAAGGCCAAAGCCTTTCTTTTTCCCTTTGCCCATCTGTCCGGAAAATTGTTTCATCATTTTCCGCATGTCTTCAAACTGTTTAATGAGACGGTTGACTTCTTGGATACTGCGTCCGCTACCGCGGGCAATCCGCTTCCGGCGACTCGCATTCAAGATTTCAGGTTCAGTCCGCTCTCGTTTCGTCATCGATTGGATGATCGCTTCGACATACACGAGTTGCTTCTCATCGATTTGGGCGTTTTTCAACCCCTTCATCTTCCCTTTACCTGCCCCAGGGATCATTCCCAACAGTTCGTCGAGTGGACCCATCTGTTTCACTTGCTGCAACTGCTCGATGAAATCATCGAATGTAAACGATGCATCGCGCATTTTGCTTTCTAACTCTTTGGCACGCGTAGCGTCCATTTGTGACTCTGCTTTTTCAATCAGTGTCAGCATGTCTCCCATGCCTAGAATCCGAGACGCCATCCGCTCGGGATAGAATGGTTCGATGGCATCGAGCTTCTCTCCAAGACCGACGAACTTAATCGGTGCTCCGGTGACTGCCTTGATGGAGAGTGCTGCACCACCTCGCGTATCTCCGTCGAGCTTCGTCAGAACGACTCCCGTTACGCCAAGCTTCTCGTTGAAGCTCTCTGCGACGTTGACAGCATCCTGACCCGTCATCGAATCGACGACAAGGAAGATTTCATGCGGTTTGGCGATCTCCTTCACATCAACGAGTTCCTGCATCAGTTCCTCATCGACGTGTAAGCGACCTGCCGTATCGATCAACACGATATCGTGATGATGCTCTTTTGCATAATCGAGTGCACCGGTAACGATTTCTTGCGGACTGACCTGATCTCCCATCGAGAAGACCGGTAACTCCAATTGTTTTCCGAGTGTCTCTAATTGTTTGATTGCTGCCGGACGATAAATATCCGCTGCAACAAGCAAAGGACTACGATTATGTTTTTTACGTAAATGATTGGCAAGTTTACCAGTTGTCGTTGTTTTACCTGCCCCTTGCAGACCCGTCATCATGATGACGGTCGGAGGACGGTTCGCAAGCGTCAATGGTGACACTTCTGCACCCATCAGATTCGTCAATTCATCACGGACGATTTTGACGACTTGTTGCCCTGGCGTCAAAGACGTCATGACATCCTGTCCGACGGCGCGTTCCTTTACATCATTTACGAATTGTTTGACGACTTTGAAGTTGACGTCGGCTTCGAGTAGCGCTAAGCGAACTTCGCGCATCATCTCTTTGACGTCTGCTTCAGAAATCTTACCTTTACCTCGCATTTTAGCGAGACTGGCTTGAAGCCGTTCCGATAATCCTTCGAATGCCATTAAGAATGCCTCCTACTCTAATTGCTCCAATGTCTCAATGATCACTAGGGCTTCACCCGGAAGGTCGCATTGCTTCAGCTGATCGAGTAACTGCTTTCGCCGTTCGTGTTTCTTGAACAGGGATAGTCGTTCTTCATACTGCTCGAGCATGGCTTCCGTGCGTTTTATGTTGTCGTAGACTGCTTGTCGGCTGACTTCAAACTCATCGGCGATCTCACCTAAGGAAAAGTCATCTAAGTAATAGAGTGACATGTAATTCCGTTGTTTTGGCGTCAAAAGCTCCTGATAAAAGTCAATCAGATAATTCATCCGGTTCGTTTTATCAAGTGTCATCCGAGCACCTCCGCAATGTTAAGTGAAATTCCTTTACAGATAGTATAGTACAGCCCTCACAGTGTGTTGTCAAGTTTTTTTCTTTACATGAAACGTCGCTTATTCAGCGCTTTCTTCCGTGTCGACGTTTTCTTTTTCTTCAAAGACATCGCCAAACAGGCCATATACGAATTGTTCTGCGTCAAACGGTTGTAAATCATCGATTTTTTCACCGAGACCAACGAACTTAACCGGCAGATTCAGCTCGTTCTTAATCGCAAGAACAATCCCGCCTTTTGCCGTTCCATCAAGCTTCGTCAAGACGATCCCGCTGACGTTCGTCGCTTGTTTGAAGGCTTTTGCCTGCACCATCGCGTTTTGCCCTGTTGTTGCGTCAAGTGCTAGTAACACTTCATGGGGTGCACCTGGAATTTCACGTTCGATGACACGCTTGACCTTTTCAAGTTCGTTCATCAGGTTGACCTTGTTTTGAAGACGTCCTGCCGTATCACAAATCAGGACATCAACCTTACGTGCTTTTGCTGCTTGGACGGCGTCATAGACGACAGCAGCCGGGTCGGACCCTTCGCCTTGGCGGATGACCGGTACACCGGAGCGTTCACCCCAGACTTGCAATTGATCGATCGCACCCGCCCGGAACGTATCCCCCGCTGCTAACATCACGCTCTTGCCTTCTTGTTTTAATCGGTTCGCAAGTTTCCCGATTGTCGTCGTCTTCCCAACGCCATTGACACCAACGAAGAGGATGACATTCAGCTCATGATCGAGATCGAGAGCTGTCTCTTCTTCTTCGACTAACATCTTCGCAACGACTTCAACGAGGACGTCTCGGACTTGTTTTGGATCCTTGACGTTACGTCGTTTAACTTCTGTCTTTAATTCCTCGACCAAATCCATCGTCGTCGTCACACCGACGTCGGCTTGGATCAACACTTCTTCTAACTCTTCGAAGAAGTCTTCATCAACTTCTCGGAAGCGGTAGACGAGATCATTGACGGCACTCGCTAATCCGTCACGTGTCTTCGTCAAGCCTTCCGTGAATTTAGTCGTGACTTCTTGTGTCGAAGTCGTCAAGCGGTCTTTCAGTTTTTTAAAGAAACTCATTGTTTAATCTCCTTTGGTTCTTCACTTAATGTACGCCGTGCCTCTTCTAGTTTAACGGATAACACTTCAGATATCCCGTTTTGCTGCATCGTGACACCATATAAGACGTCTGCTGCCTCCATCGTCCCTTTACGATGAGTGATGATGACGAACTGTGTCTCGCGTGCTAGCTGATGGACGAACTCGCCGAATCGCGCGACGTTCGCTTCATCAAGCGCTGCCTCGACCTCATCGAGGACACAGAATGGAACGGGACGTGTCTTAAGAATCGCAAATAATAAAGCGATTGCCGTCAAAGCACGCTCTCCACCAGACAAGAGCGACAAATTTTGCAGCTTCTTACCAGGCGGTTTCGCGACAATATCAATTCCACTCGTCAACAGATCACTCGGGTCAACGAGGACTAGATCGGCTTCACCGCCCCCGAATAGCTCTCGGAATGTTTCCCGGAAGTGTTCACGGACAGCATCATACGTTTGACGGAACAACCGAATGACTTCTCGGTCCATCTCTTCGATGACGCCATAGAGATCCGTTTTAGCAGCGACGAGATCATCCCGTTGCGCTGACAGGAACGTAAACCGTTCATCGACCTCCGCGAATTCCTCAATCGCACCGATATTGACGATGCCGATTTCTTCGAGTTGGCGTTTGAGCAGATGAATTTCCTCTTTCGCCTCATCATACGATAGATCGAGTGGTGCAATCAGTTCGAGCAGTAATCCCATCTCTTCAAGCATTTCTTGTCTTGTCTCAAGACGTGTACTTGTTTTCCCTTGAGAAAGTCGAAGTTGCTCGAGTGTCTGTTTCGTCGTTTGTTGATCGTCCTTTGTCTTCGCTTCGCGGATCCGGATCAAGCGCAAGGATTCTGCTTGTACTTGAATCCGTTGTCCGATCGCGACGAGTTCGGTCTCGACCCGTTGTTGTTCCTGTTCCTGTTCACGCTGTTCCGCATGCAAGGCATCGATTTTCGCTTCATCGAATCCTTCAAGGACATGACGCAAGTCACGGCGTTTATGACTACGCTCAAGCTTCGCGTGACTGACCTGTTCCGTCAGGCGTTCGATATCTTGCGTGAGTTGCGCTTGTTTCATTTGAATCGTCCGCTCTTCGAGAACTGCTTCTGCTTGTTCCTTCTTCAGTTCGTCCATCGTAACGGCGCCACGGGCTTGAGCATCCTTGAGACGATCTAAGGCTTGTCTGAGCTCTGTTTGACGCTCCGTCCATTTTGCGATCTCGACTTCCGACGTCTCGATGATCCGACGTGCTTCTTGTTCTTGTTCGAGTACACGTGCCATCTGTCGATCTTCAACCGATAATTCAGACGTCATGACAGCAAGATGACGGTTCGCATCTGCTAACGTATCGCGCGATTGTTCGAGTTGTCCTTGTAATGTTTGAATCGTTTCTGTCCGCGTCCGAGCAGTAGCATCAAGCGTCTGAATCGCCGCTCTCAGATCTTCCAAGCGGCGCATCTGCTCCCGAATGACCGCTTGCCCGCGTGTCAGTCCCTCTTTTAACTCGTCGAGCTCACGCGATTGACTGAACAATGGGGTACCCTTCTTCCGACTTCCGCCAGTCATCGTACCGCCAACGTTGACGACGTCTCCTTCGAGCGTGACGAGACGATAGCGATGTCCTGTCGAACGGGCAATTTGGTTCGCCTGTTCAAGTGACTCGACGACGAGTGTCGTACCGAGCAGGTTCATCTTTAATTTCGTCAACGACTCATCCGTCGTCACGAGATCACTTGCGATCCCGACGAATCCAGACATCCCTCCGACTTGTTCTCGCACTGAACGGTTAACTTCACGTGCTTGGAGTGAGGCGAGCGGCATGAACGTCGCTCGACCGGCATTTAATTGTCGGAGTTCCTGAATCAGACGACGTCCAGTCGCATCGGTATCAACAACGATGTTTTGCATCGCCCCACCGAGCGCTGTCTCGATTGCCGCTTCAAACCGCGCCGGAACCGAAATCAACTCTGCGACCGCCCCGTGAATACCTGGGTGATGATCTCGTTGTTTTAAAATCGTCTTAACGGCACCGAAATAACCGCTATAGTCGGCTTTGACAGATTCAAGGAATTCAATCCGGTCTTCCGTCTTATGACGACGTCGTTCTAAATCCGCAACGGACTGTTCGACTTGGCGTAACGCATGTTGTTGTTCATTTCGTGCAACAAGTGCCGTTGTTTCTTCTTCTGTTGCTTGGTCCAACTTCGTCCGGATCGAAGCAACATCCGCTTCTAGTCGAGCGACATCTTCCTCGAGTTGACGACGTGTCGATTGTTTCGTACCGCTATCCGCCGTAAAAGAACGTTGTTGTTCTTCTGCCTGCATGAGATCTTGCTTCGCCCGGTTATAGGCATTATTCGTCGCAGCTAATCGACTCGCCACATCAAAAGCTTCCGAACGTAATGTTTCAGCTTCCTTATCAAAATCACGATCGGTTTGTGTCAGCGCTTGATCGGCTCGTTCTCGTTCAGCCGTGATCCGTTTTGCTTCCTGATCGACTTCTGCTTGGCGTTCTTGTAAAGCCGTCAATTCGCGTTCTAGTTCCTTGACGCGTTCTTCGACGACGGCAACCTCTTGTTCGAGTCGCTCTTTCGTCTCGGTTCCGTGCTTTTCACGCTCTTTCGCTAGGTTAAGGGCACCTTGGATCTCAACAAGTCGCGTCGAGACATGTCGAAGTTGCTCCTGCAAAGTGTTTTCTTGTTGTCGTTCTTCTTCAAGCATCGATTCTTGTTTCTCTCGTGACACGACGGTCTCTTCATAAGTCGTCTTTTGAGACGCAAGGCGTTCTTCACATTGTGCGATGTCACGCGCCAATGTTTCGAGCTCCGTCTGATACGTCGTGATTTCATGCGCCAAGATGCCACGTTCCAGTACATCATGCCGTTCTCGAGCGACGAGATACTCTTTCGCGAGCGCCGCTTGTTCACGTAACGGCTCGATTCGTCCGCCCAGTTCATATAAAATATCATCGACACGCGATAGATTCGCTTCCGTATCACTTAATTTCCGCTCTGCTTGCTTCTTGCGATGACGATACTTCAAAACGCCTGCTGCTTCCTCAATGACAGCACGACGTTCTTCCGGTTTACCGGAGATGACTTGTTCAACTCGCCCTTGTCCGATGATCGCAAAGGCGTCACGTGACAAGCCTGTGTCCATGAACAGATCAAGGACATCCTTCAGACGACATGGTTTTTTATTTAAAAAATAATCGCTGTCTCCATTGCGGCTGACACGACGCGTGACGCTGATTTCCTGATACGGTAACGCCACCGTTCCCGACTCGTTGTCTAAGACGAGCGTCACTTCAGCAAATTGTTTTCGGTGTTCAGACAGACTGCCGGCAAAAATGACGTCTTCCATCTTCGCCCCGCGCAGGGACTTCGCAGATTGTTCTCCGAGCACCCAACGGACAGCGTCCGATATATTTGATTTCCCACTTCCGTTCGGTCCGACGACTGCCGTGACACCCGGAAGGAATTCTAGTTCAGTTCGACTGGCAAATGATTTGAAGCCATTGATTTCAATTCGTTTTAAGTACATCTTGATCACCCGTATGTTTAAATTTCTTTTGAATTTCTTTCAGTTTACCATAGCCGAAACGCTAGCAACATGATAGGTTTTAAGGTAGTATCATGCGAAACAAGAAGAAGAGGAGCGAATAACACGATGACGATTGAACAAATGATTGAAGCAATCTTAGATAAATTGAACATCATCAACAAAGGGGTCATTAAAGCAGACCAGTTCGACGGCTCAAAAAATGAGGACTTAAAAGAGATTTATGAGTTCGTCATGATGCGCGACTCGTTATCACTTGCAGAGGTCGATGCGATCGTCGACGAACTGAAATCCCTCAAGACTGTCTAATCAAGCGAACTTCACACGATAAAGGCCGATCATCTCTCACGCATTCGAGAGATGGTCGGCCTTTTGTTGCTTAAAACTGTTTCTTTAATTCAAGTAAGGCTTGTTTTGCCACCTGTTGTTCTGCCTCTTTTTTCGATCGGCCTGTCCCGATCCCTTCAAGCTCATCCGCGACTTGGACACGCGAGATAAATTCCCGACTATGCGCCGGACCGCGCTCCTCGATGATTTCACACTCGATGACACCTAAACCGACACGTTGAATCGCTTCCTGTAATTGACTCTTGAAATCTGTCTGTTCTTCAAAAAAGCCTGTCGCCACTTTCGGAAAAACCGCTTCGGCGAGGAATCGTTCGGCTGCTTCGATGCCTTGGTCAAGATACAAGGCGCCAATGAAGGATTCGAAGACATCCGCAAGTAAGGCTGGACGATTCCGACCACCGGTCAGTTCTTCCCCCTTACCTAACAGAATCATATCGGAAAACTGATAGTGATTCGCAAATTGGACGAGTGACGGTTCACAGACGATCGCCGCTCGCAATTTCGTTAATTCCCCCTCGGAACGTTCCGGGTAGTGTTCGAATAGATAGCGTGATACGGTCAACTCTAAGACAGCGTCCCCTAAAAATTCTAGGCGTTCATTATCCCCTTCTGACTCACGTTGTTCATTGACGAACGAAGAGTGCGTGAAGGCTTGTTTTAATAGCTCGACATTAGAAAACGTGATATTCAGACGCTCTTGTAACGCTTCGAATTTCTGCTCGATTTGAGCGAGCGTCCGAGCATCCTTGCGTCGTTTTACATAGGGTCCTTTTCGGACACGACGTCCTTTTTGATTCGTCATAGTTCCTCCTAAACAGCTAAAGCCCACCGCAAAATGCGGTGGGTCAGCTTCAATGATCAGACTTGTGTTTCGATGTAGTTGACGACATCGCCGACAGTCTTCAAGTTTTCTGCTTGCTCATCTTCGATCGTGATTTCGAACTTGTCTTCTAAGTCCATGACGAGTTCCATGACTTCGAGAGAGTCAGCACCGAGGTCGTCTTTGAACGATTTATCAAGTGTGATTTCACTTTGTTCTTTACCTAATTTTTCTGCGATTGCTTCTTGTACGTCTACTAAGATTTGTTCTTTTGTCATTTTAAAATCCCTCCATGAGTTGAGTATATAAGATGATTGCCGATTTGGCAAAGTACTACCGTTAGTTGTGTTACATCGTCATGCCGCCATCGACGGCAAGAGTTTGTCCTGTGATATATCGCGCTTCATCTGAAGCGATGAAACTGACGAGTGAAGCGATATCGTCCGTTTGACCGAAGCGTTTCAACGGAATTTGCCCGAGTGACAGGTTCCGCTGTTCTTCCGTCAATTCATCCGTCATGTCAGTCTCGATAAAGCCTGGACAGATAGCATTGACTGTGACGCCTTTACTAGCGAGTTCACGTGCGACGGATTTCGTCAGCCCGATCAGACCCGCTTTCGCAGCGACATAGTTCGCTTGCCCTGGATTTCCGGAAATACCGACGACTGATGCGATGTTGATGATACGACCGCTTGTTTTTAACAATGGACGTGTCGCAGCTTGCGTGACAAGAAACGCTCCCTTGAGGTTCGTATCGATGACAGCATCGAAATCCGCTTCCTTCATGCGCATTAGCAAACCATCGCGCGTGATGCCGGCATTATTGACGACACAATCCAGTTGACCGAACGTGTCGATTGTCTGTTTGATCATCTGTTTGACAGCATCTGCTTCAGCGACATTCGCTTGAATCGCGAGTGCCTCTCCGCCTGCTTCCCTGATTTCACGGACAACGGCTTCCGCCTTATCCGTGCTTCCTGCATAGTTGACGACGACACGGAAACCATCTGTTGCCAATCGCTTCGCGATGGCAGCTCCGATGCCGCGTGACGCGCCAGTGACGAGTGCTACTTTACTCAACGAATTCCCTCCGCTTCCAGTTGCTCAAGTGTCGTGATGCTGATGATCTTCGCATCTTTTTTGATTCGTTTCACGAGACCGCTCAATGGAGATGATGGACCAAACTCGATGAATGTATCCGCACCCTCTTCAATCAGACGCTCGACGCATGATTCGAATCGAACCGGTGAATAGAGCTGTTGAACGAGCAAACGAATCAATTCGTCTGGTTGATCGTGGAACGCACTGTCGACGTTCGAGATGAATTTCGTCTTCGCTGCTTCAAACGGTGACGAGACGAGAATGTCTTCGAATCGTGGTGCGAATGGTGTCATGAGTGACGAATGGAACGCACCTGATACATCAAGCGGTAAGACATGTTTTGCTCCGAGCTCTTTTAACTTCGCTGTAGCGGATTCGACCGCTGCAATTTGTCCGGAGATGACGAATTGCCCAGGACAGTTGTAGTTCGCTATCTGGACAATCTCTCCCGTTGCCGCAATCGATTCGACCGCGTGATGGGCTGCCTCGACATCATTCATGCCGATGACTGCCGCCATCGTTCCACCCGTGACTTGATTCATGAGTTTTCCGCGTTCGCGGACGAGATAGACGGCTTCAGACGGTGTGATGACAGAAGCTGCGACGAGCGCGCTATATTCTCCAACACTGTGTCCGAGTACGAAATCAGGTGTGTGTCCTTGTGCTGCGTACTGCTGTGCGAGTAATGCACTATGTGCGACGATGGCTGGTTGAGCGATGTCCGTCGCTTTCAATTCATCCTTCGTCCCTGTCGTCATCAGCGTCGTCAGATCCAGACCAATTCGCGTTCCGAGGTCAGCGAGTGCTTGGCGTGTCTCGTCTTGCGTGATAAGCGTCTGTCCCATTCCAGGCGTCTGTGACCCTTGTCCTGGAAACATCCAAACTGTTTTCCCCATCTCGTCTCACTCCTTCTTAACGTGCTTCTGTTGCCTTCGCTTGAACGATTTTGGCAACGACTTCTTGTTCGACCATCTTTTCCGCTTGAACGAGCGCTCGGCTAAATGCGTAGGCATTACTTGAACCATGCGCCTTGATGACCGGAGCCGCAATGCCGAATAGTCCAGCACCGCCATATTCTTCATAAGCGAGCAACTGCTTCATTTTTTTTAACTTCGGTTTCAGTACGAGAGCGGCGAGCTTTGATGTCCACGAGCTCATGAACTGTTCCTTCATGACACCCATGATCATACTGGCAGCCCCTTCTGTACTCTTAAGTAACGTATTGCCGGCAAAACCTTCCGTGACGATGACATCGACGTCACCGCTCATCGCTTCTCTCGCCTCGACGTTCCCAACGAAATGAATCGGTGCTGTCTCAAGTAGCGGATACGTTTCCTTCGTCAGTGCATTCCCTTTACCGGCTTCTGATCCGATATTCAGGAGTCCGACTTTCGGACGTGTGATGCCGCGAACTTGTTCTGCGTAGACAGACCCCATGATGGCATAATCGAGCAAATGCTCTGCCTTCGCATCCGGGTTGGCGCCAACATCTAAGATGACGACACCTTTCCCATTACGTGTCGGGAAAGTCGGGGCCAGTGCAGGACGGTCAACTCCTTCGATTCGACCGATGACGAACAATCCGGCAGTCATGAGCGCTCCCGTGTTTCCTGCTGAAATCAAGGCATCTGCTTCTCCTGATTTCACCAGGTTTGCAGCCACAACGAGTGAGCTATCTTTCTTGCGGCGAATCGCACGTACCGGTTCATCTTCTCCGGTGATGACGGATGCCGCGTGGACGATCGTCACGCGCGGATCCTCGATTGTGTATGAGCGTAATTTTAACTCATCTCCGACTAGTCGGATATCGATGTCTTCGTTTGGACGTTCTGCCAAATAGGCAACGACCCCTTCTACGATGGCACGGGGTGCGTGGTCGCCCCCCATAGCGTCAACTGCTAAAATCATTTCGATTCCTCCTTACTACTTCGATACACCGTGAACTCACCGATGAAGACACATTCTTCACCGACATAACTCTCCACCGTGATGTCAGAACGCCCATCTTGACGATGGGAACTGACGAACGCCTTCGCAACGACGCGTTCTCCGACGTGAACGGAGCGTGTGAACTGGACGTTCGCACGTGTCGTCAACGCGAGTTCATCATCGATGAGTGCAATCGCAAGCGAGTTTGCCTGCGCGAACAAAATATGTCCGCGGGCGATTGCATTCCGACTAAATGCATGTTCCGGCAAAATCTCAAGGATCGAGATGGCAGATGTATCGAGTTTCAGGTCAATCATATCACCAATGACTTCATTTTCAGTCAACGTACGCACATCATCCAGCCGTTCGGTCGCGACGTGTTTAATTCGCTCCCGTAATTCCGGAATCTTTAATTCCATCCGGTCGAGACGAATCATCTGGATACTGACACGGAATCGTGTCGCCAGCGCTTCATCCGTGATGAACGGATTTTGCTCGATCGTCTGTAATAATTCTTGTTGTCTCTCTTTTTTAGGTACCCGCATGTATGTTCCTCCCACAAGAAGGATGACCACTATTATTACCTGGTACTAACAGTAGTATATATCCCTTGTTGTTCACTTTCAAGTATTATTCGATTCTTTCTCCTTCAAGTAGCCCTTGTCGTTCGATATAGTCACGTAAGACATCATATTCCGGCGCTTGCCAAAAGGCGTCCGATCGCAGTAAACGGACTGCATCTTGTCGCGCGGTTTCCATGACTTGTATATCGAGCGCAGGATCAGTCAAGACGAATCGCGGTAAACCACTTTGTTCGGTACCAAAGAAATTTCCGGCTCCGCGCAGTTTCAAATCCTTTTCCGCTAGCTTGAAGCCATCGTTCGTCTCCGTCATCGTCTTGATCCGTTCTTTTCCCGTATCGGAAGAGGGATCGGCGATTAGAATACAATAAGACTGGGCATCACCTCGACCGACGCGTCCTCTTAATTGGTGTAATTGCGCAAGACCGAAGCGTTCTGCATCATGAATGACGATGATCGACGCGTTCGGAACGTTCACGCCGACCTCGACGACAGTCGTTGAAACAAGGATTTGAACGGTATTCTCCTTGAACGCCTGCATGACTTCGTCTTTTTCGGAAGAAGTCAAGCGCCCATGCATCAAACCGACATGATAGGGCTTGAACCTCTCGGTCAATATCGCATGTAATTCAATCGCATTTTGAACTTCAAGTGATTCGGATTCCTCGATCAATGGCGTGATGACGTAGGCTTGTCTTCCTTGCGACAACTCTTTCTCGACGAACCCGAAAACGCGTTCCATCTGTTGTGGTTTCGCCCAGTAGGTCTCGATTTCCTTTCGTCCCGCCGGCATCTCATCGATGATCGAAACATCCATATCTCCAAAGACCGATATCGCAAGCGTACGCGGAATCGGTGTCGCTGTCATATATAATACATCTGCCTGTTCGGCTTTCGCGCGCAATCGTTTCCGTTGTTCGACACCGAAGCGATGTTGTTCATCGGTGATGACGAGGTGTAATGCCTTGAACTGGACGGTGTCTTGAATCAGCGCATGTGTTCCGACCAAGACGTCGATTTCTCCTGTCACGAGGGCTTCGAGCAAGTGCGCGCGCGCTTTTCCTTTAACTGAACTCGTCAGTAGACCGACCCGAATGCCAAGTGGTTCAAGCAATGGGGCGAGCGACGCTGCATGCTGTTCCGCTAAAATTTCGGTCGGCACCATTAAGGCGCCTTGTCTTCCGGCACGAACCGTCGCGAATAAGGCGATGGCTGCAATGACGGTCTT